>JAAEOZ010000446.1 GCA_024222685.1 Gammaproteobacteria bacterium
AGCGATAAGTCAACGGAAAGTCATAGACTGGAGACTGGGGTCAGACTGGGGTCAAATCTAGCAATAAGCAAATAAATATCTGACCATCCCGAAAATATCACGTCCACGCAGAATAGGATTCAACAACGCCAGTGCCGGTAGTCCGATTCGTAGTCTACGGCCAAAGTGAAAAGAGGATAGAGATATGAATGAAAAAATAAATAGTATATAAAACTAGATTTGACCCCTATAGATGACCCCTATAGTCTATTGATGATCGATTGCCCCAGGACTATCCTGTTTAATGCGTGTTGCTAATGCTTTTTTTACTTTTGTTGCCAGAGAGCGTAGGGATTCCTCGGTGGTTTTCCAATCAATACAGCCATCGGTAATTGAAACACCATATTGCAAGCCACCCATACCTTCTTCAGGTATGCTCTGATTACCCGCATTTAGGTGACTTTCGAGCATAATACCGACAATGGACCGATTGTTGTCGATAATCTGGTTGGCGACGTTTTCGCAGACCAGCGGTTGCAGTTCGGGCTTTTTGTGCGAGTTGGCGTGGCTGCAATCAACGATGATGTTATTGGGCAGGCTTGCCTTTTTCAGCGCCTGCTCGCATAGAGTGATATTCACCGAATCATAGTTTGGCTCTTTACCGCCACGCAGTATGACATGTCCATAGCGATTGCCCACGGTGCGTATCACCGAGACTTTGCCGGCATGATTAATACCGAGGAAGTTGTGCCCATTCGCGGCGGACTGTATGGCATTGGTCGCAACTTCCAGGCCGCCGTCGGTGCCGTTTTTAAAACCAATTGGCGTGGAAAGGCCGCTGGCGATTTCACGGTGGGTTTGTGATTCGGTAGTACGTGCGCCAATGGCGGACCAGCTAAACAAATCATCGAGATATTGTGGGCTGACTGGGTCGAGCACTTCGGTACCCGTCGGCAAGCCTTTTTCCGCAAGCCATACAAGTAGTTTCCGAGCGAGATTCAGCCCCTCTTCGATGCGAAAAGAGTCGTCCAGGCGCGGATCGTTGATCAGGCCTTTCCAACCCGTGGTGGTGCGCGGTTTTTCGAAATATACACGCATGACGATGCACAGGCTGTCGGCAAGTTCTTCACGCAATGCAAGCAGGCGTTCGGCATATTCATGCGCAGCGTTGATATCGTGGATTGAACAGGGGCCGACGACAACGATTAAACGATGATCTCGGCGATCAAGAATAGCTTCGATCTCGTGCCGTCCATTTTGCACAGTTTTAACGCCATTTTTTCCAAGCGGGATTTTTGCATGCAGCGCCTCGGGCGTAATCAGGGCGAGTTCTTGGTCGACGTTTACGTCTTCAAGTTTTACTTCATTCATCGTGTCGTTTTTCTATATCAAGAAGTGTTGTGTAACCTGGATCGATTTCACTTCTGGTGGCAGTACCATGTGGTTAGCATGTGCCTTGAACCAGCTTCACTATTACTAACGGCCCAGTTGGCAAAAGAAATCTACTGGCCGATTGCTGTAATCTCGTCAAAACCGATCTCTTTATAACTGGAATCACTGGGATCAATCAGCTCGTATTGTTTGATAATACGGCGAAGGCGAGGCCGGGATATACCCAGGATTCGGCAAGTTTCACCCTTGTGCCAGCAAGTCGAATTCAGCACCCGGAGAACATGATTCTTTTCCATCTCGTCGAGGCTGGAATTCACCACTAAAGGGCGTTCAAGATCATCACAGGGCTGATCTACGATAACATCGGGAATCAGATCGAGTGTTATAGTCTCGGTAGCAGACAACGCCACAGCTTTGGTTAGTACATTTTCCAGTTCACGAATATTCCCAGGCCAATGGTAGCGATGAAATAGATTGATTACTTCCATCGACAGGCGGCTGACCCTATTGGGTATTTCCCGATTGATTCTGTTAAGCAGCGCCTGGATTAAATCCATAAGATCCTCCATGCGCTCTCGTAACGGGGGAATGTTGATATTGACAACCTGAAGTCGATAGAATAGATCTTCTCGGAATGATCCCAGTTTTACTTTTTCCGGTAAATCGATGTTGGTCGCAGTAATTATTCTGGCGTTGGTCGTATATACCTTTGAACTTCCTACTGGAGTGTACTCTTTTTCCTGAAGCACGCGCAGTAGCTTGGCCTGTATGGCGGGTGACAGTTCTCCAACCTCGTCGAGAAATAAACTACCATTTTCCGCCATCGCAAACTTGCCCGCATGTCTGTTGACGGCACCGGTAAAAGCGCCTTTTTCGTGGCCAAATAAATCTGATTCAAGTAACGATTCAACCAATGCGGCGCAGTTGACAGCTACATAAGGCCCGTCGCTACGATCGCTAGACTCGTGGATTGCCCGTGCCACCAGTTCCTTGCCGGTTCCACTTTCTCCGGTGACAAGCACATTCACGGGCTTGTCGGTAATCAGCCCGATGGTTTTGTAGATATCACGCATGGCAGGGCTATGTCCTGCCATGCTGAAAGACTTGTTTTTACCTTTTCCAGGACCGTCGGTTGGTATCGACAAGTTCGTAATTTCCTCATCTACGCGGATCATTGCGCGGACAACCGCCTGGTCGAGCTCGTTAATATCTACCGGTTTGTGAATATAATCATCGGCCCCATTTTTCATGGCTTCTATAGTTGACTCCATAT
>JAAEOZ010000447.1 GCA_024222685.1 Gammaproteobacteria bacterium
CTGGCCAATATCATTAGCGGCTGTCTACAGGAATCAGATTTACTGGTGCGATATGGCGGTGAAGAGTTTATCGTACTATTGCCCGGCGCCAGCCTGAGTCAGGCACGAACCATCGCAGAAAATATTCGACGCATGGTTTCGAAGACGCCAGTCAGCATAAACCGAGATACCAGTATTACAATAAGCGTTTCTATCGGCATCGCGGAAGCAGGCGTGGATGACACGGTAGATAATTTGCTCGAGAAAACAGACACAGGGTTGTACCTCGCAAAACAAAACGGCCGTAATCAGGTTAGCGTGGCATGAATGCTTGCCATTCAGCGTATTTACAGTTACTTAACCTGAAGATTGAGATCAGTTTAAAATACACCTTCACCTACCGGCAAATTAGTTTCTAATCTCCCAGATTTTATCCACCAACTCCCTGCCGGTCTCTTTAGCTCTTTTTACTTCTTTCTGCTTCCTCTCCTTCCAGAGATTTTGCAGGTACCGGGCCGGGTTAAAATTCAGTGAAATTACCCACTCATCGTCGTCATGATAAGTGATAGAGACTGTGTACCTGTGATCGTAGTGTACCGACACGCCCACCCCTGAACCGTCGATGCCATCTATATCCGTATAATTGGTAATAAGCGACCAACCCCAGGCGTGGCCATCCAGTTTGGCTTTGCTTGCAAGCGGATCGAAGTCCCAATAGTTTTTGCCGTAAAGCTCGAGTATTGCGGTTGGTCTCACCTGCTGGCCATGCTCGGCACCGTCGGCGTAACTTAACGCGGCGGTGGGATGCAACCAGAATGTCTGGCTGTCCGGCGCTCGCAACAACCCTGTAGACGTTTGGTCAATCACCTCATCCAGATCGGATGCCAGTTCCCAGGGATATTGAACACGCGCCTCCTCAAAATAATAACGCCATTCGTCGAGCAATCGCTCGACATAAAACTCCGCCAGGTAAACCTGGAAACTGCTGGAGTAATTAAACAGGGCTCTCAGAGTCTGTGTGGTGCGCAGCGTTGATCGAAGCTCATCGAATCGCCTAAGACAATCATCGGAGGGGCTCGATTTACCCAGGCAGGCTGCTTTTAGATATTCATACAAATCGATTAACGCGAGTTTGTTGGCTGTGCCGATTCCAATATTGGCTGTGCCGAATCCAATTGCGGTATGCCAGTAAGCCACCGTGAATACACCGTTGTTTCTGGTTTCCTCGCTAAAGTCCTGCGATTCGAAAACGGTGATGGTTTTGTGTAGCTCAAATCTCAATGCATCCGACATCTCACCAGCTGGTGCAAGTGACAGTTCGTCTCTCAAATCTATGATAGGTTGTTTGAGCTGTTTTAAAAATCGGCTGGCATCTGCCAGCGATGCATTTTCCGGGTTGTAGGACGATTCCAGTGACTCAAACTGCTCGAATTTTCCAAAACAACCTTTATCCGAAGTGAACGTACGAACAGCATTACCTATACTTTTCGTAATTTCACGATCACACTCTACACCCGCATGGCACTGACGGAATAATACATCCGCGTCAGCACTGCAGTAAGCGTGATCCAGTGCCGCATCAACAATACCGCCGTAGAGCCCGATCAAAAAAACAAAACAAATCTTCAAACGATAATCCCACAATCCCTTCAGTTTATTCATCATCGTCTCCATCCGTCTTACCAATCATCTCATCGATATCATCACCAATATCTCCCAATTGTTGTTTGAGACCATCGAACGGAGAATTTCCAGCGAGAATAGGCTGTACAAAATCCCTGGTGTTCAGATCCTTATACAATTCCCGTGCCTCCCGAAACTTACCCTGTAACGACCCTGCCTGATGCTCAGCCACCAATCGATCAAATTCGTCAAAGTCGGCCATACTGTTGGTGAGCATTTTGAGCAGTGGGTAATAAACCTTCGGATTCGCCAGATAGTGCTGGAAACCATGCACATTAGTTTCATAAACGGCCGTTAGTTCAACATCACGAAAACCCGGAGTAGCGTGTCTGTCGTACCAGCGATCTTCGGGGTTGAACTCCCTTATCAACGCTATGGGATCGAAACGGTGTCTGGCATTGATGAAGTTCTGTATGATTCCACCGCCCTGCGGTGCCGGCTTCGCCTGCCGGGGTCGCACCACCGACCTGTATGCGCGCGCGCGTTTTATTTCGAGCAGGCGGCTAACATTAGCAAGTGCAGTATACAGCTTGACGAATTGATTGCTCGGATTCAACTGTATGCTGTTGCCATCACTATCCTCGAAAGTCGTGGTAAACATATTGTGCAAAGTGTCATGGACCACGCTGGTACCCATGGAATGAGAAATGATAGACCAGTCAATGTTCTGGATTTGTGTCGGCATTAAAACATCCAGAAATTCAGCCGCCAGTAACGCCTGGATATAACCGCGCATAGGTGTATAACGATAAAAAAACACGTCCAGAGCGTGTGTCGTGAAAAAGCTTTTATCATCCAGTTTCCCGGCAAAATCTGAAAATTTACCGAAAAAGGTATCGGTTAAATCAAGTGCCGTAACCGCTTTAAATACCTTCTCGTTATTCTCGCGCATGCGCTCCAGGGCACTTTCGAATATCTGATCGTAGTTGACAGGTTTGAAGGTCACGAAGTCATCGAGTGACTGACCTACTTCACTGGGAATCGCGGCGAAGGTTTCGCGCAGTTGGGTTTTTATATCTTCAGCCCAGTTTTGACCGTGTTCACCTATGCCGTGAACCAGGAATAATGTGTGTGCCATTTCATGCCTCCTTTTCGTTCAGTATTAAAGTTTAAATCACGCCGATCGCGATTTCGCTGTGCACAATCTCGAGGCGAAGAAATAATAATCTAACACGCCAGCAGTCTGTCGGACTTAGATACCAGGAAAATTATAGAACCCGGCACCAACCACGAATCCACCTATACGTTTGAAAAACACCTGTTTTGATGCCATTTCTCCTGTACAGGGGCTATACCAGTGATATTTAACCCAGCCTCTGCCATTGGCAAATGCCTGTTTCAGCATTTTCTGGATGAAGTATATGCCATTTTGATCACGTGCCATAAATGCACTACTACCGACCGACTCGGGACCATCACCATTGGCAACAATCGTGCCATTCAAATTCAGCACAAAGACATATAGTTCTCCTTTGATGAATCCGCCTGCCGGGTCCATTATCTGTCTAAATGCCTCGCTGGCTCCCTGCTCTTTCATGAGTGTGACTGTTTTGTTCACCAGACTGACAACGTCGTCAACTCCGCCCTTGTAACAGGTCTCTTGCATTGGAGCTTGAATAGTAACCTTAATCGAACTGGCGCTAACACTTTGAGCCGCTAGACCAAGCATCACTAGCAGGGGAATGATGAGGTGACGGTTAAGCGAGTTCAGCGTCATTCCTATAAGCCTCTGAATTAGTCAGGGGAAATTAGATTACGACGCGAAATCATCAAGATCAAGGTGAGTAGCAGGAAAAGCTGAATTAATTACAGCTGTTTTGCCGATATGTATCGGATTAATGTCCTACTGAAAATTTAAACCCAGAGAGTTGGCTCAAATTTCCATCTTAATCTACGGCACTCCCCATAGAGTATTATTGATATAATAAATTTTTTAGAGAACAGGCAGAACAATAATGGATTCCAGCAAAGGGTCAGTACCAGAACAGGCTAAAGTAGTTATCGTCGGAGGAGGCGTTATCGGTTGTAGTGTTGCCTACCACCTGACGAAACTGGGTTGGCAGGATGTAGTCGTGCTGGAACGCGATCAGCTGACGTCGGGAACCACCTGGCACGCGGCCGGCCTGATTGTCTCGGGAATGCTCAGTGACGAAACCAGTGCTGACATTTTTACCTACGGTCGCGATCTTTACGGTCGACTCGAAGAGGA
>JAAEOZ010000448.1 GCA_024222685.1 Gammaproteobacteria bacterium
CCGACTTCAATACCGAGACCGCCGAACTGGCCAGTGGTGCCGATTTTTAAATCACTGAACTCTGAGGTATTGAGAAATGCCGAATGCGGATCGAGCCCGTTCAGCATGCCGCGGATGGCGTCCTCTATCAGCTTCTTGTCGTCAACCCCTTCGACATAGTCAGATTTAACCCGCGAAAAAACGTCAGTGAAGGCCTGCAAATCCTCGAATGGGATTTGTTGGTCGTCTTTTAAAGCGTATACGCTGTGGCCAATTGCCAGTGAAAGTCCCAGCAGTGTCCCGCTTAAGAACCAGGTAGATGTGCGTAAATTTTGTAACATTCGATTCTCCGATAAAGCTCACAGGCTTTGGTCGCGATGTAATATTGTAGACTAGATAAGGCTTGATAAGTTGTAAACAGTTCAAAAGTTGGCGTCAGAAACGGCAGATTTTACGAAAAAGCGGAAGAATTTGTCGATTTAAGCACCGCTTGTCAACATGCTTAGCCCGAGGGGAAGTAACGACCGGCTTTGCACCAGCGGGTTGGATTCTGTGGTTTGCCCCGTTTGCGGATTTCAAAATACAGTGCAGACTTGTTTTGTCCACCGCTATTGCCGACGCTACCAATAATGTCTCCGGCATCAACCCAATCACCGGCGGTCTTGAACAATGATTCGTTGTGACCGTACAGCGACAGGTAGGAATGGCCGTGATCGATAATGATCAGGTTACCCAGTCCACGCAACCAGTCAGCAAACGCGACCCGACCATGCGATACCGCCATCACGTGCTGCCCGCTTGGGGCTTCGATCATGACACCTTGCCAGCGCAGGTCAGACAGTGGTTTGGTGCGCCCGAACAGTTTTTTTAGCTTGCCTTTAAGCGGCCAGGCGAGCTTGCCTTTTAATTCGGTGAAGGTTTGCTGCGATATCTCGGATTCTGGAGAGTCGGCAAAAAATTCCTGGATCGAATTAATCAGGTTCTGCAATTGTTTGGCTTCGTCCTCGAGCCGGGAAAGGCTTCCGCCCTGCTCCTTTAACTGTTTATCAAGCGATCCAATAATCGTTTTACGCTTGCTCAAATCCTTGTTGAGCTGTTTTTTCTCCGCTTTCAATGACTGCTGACTTTGCTCCAGCTCAAGCCGTGCCTGCCGAATCATTTCTTCGGTCGCAATAATTTTATCGATGTTACGCTTCACTCCATTGATCAAGTCGACCCGCGCATTGGAAAAATATTCGTAGTAGACCAGATTACGTTGCAGTAATTGGGGATCCTGTTGCGAGAATAGCAGCTTGATCTTTTCCTGTTGACCCAGGGTAAAGGCCGCATAAACCTGTTCTCCCAGGTACTCATGCTCCTGGCTAAGCTGACGTTGATGCTTTAAACGGGTTTTGCCGAGTTTGGCGAGTTCGGACTTCTTGCTGCCAATCTGTTTATTGATGGCCCTGATTTTCTCACTAACCTTGCCGACTTTACCCTCGATCGATTTAAGCTGTTTGATATAGCCTGATTTGCTGTCCTCCTTGACGTCGATGGCCTGTTTCAGTTTGCCGATTTTCTGCAGCAAGGCCTTGAGCTGTTGTTCCTTGCTCGCCTTGTCGGCAGCCATCGATCCGGGTGCTACGGCCAGACAAACCAGCAACAGGCCCAGCAAAAGTTTAGTTGGCCGCGATGTGGACATTGGCTCGGTGTTTATTCATAATCATTCGCTAATATTAACGTTTGGTAATACGTATAAGCAAATGAAACCTGAACCGATAGCGTCGATCGACAGCGAACAGCTGCTCGCACGTGCGGCTGATATCGAAATTGCTTCGCGCTCTTTGAAGGCGATGTCACATCCCCTGCGCCTGAAGATCCTGTGTACCCTGGGAAGCCGTGAGGTCTGTGTGCAGGGGATCGTCGAAAATGTCGGCACATCGCAAAGTAATATCTCGCAACATCTCGCCATTTTACGCGATAAAGGTATACTGTCGTCGCGCAAGGATGCGAACAAGGTTTTTTATCGTGTCGGTGATGAACGCACCCTGCGTCTGATTGGAATGATGCAGGAAGTGTTTTGTTCAACCGATTAAGTATTCTTAAATAGCGACCCGTTTTTCCTGTTTTATGTTAACTCAAATTTCTGAATTTGCGGCCAATCATCTGTATCTGGTGATGGCCTTTGCTGTTTTGTTGGCTTTGGTATTTTTCAATGAAATGAAAATAGCGACTCAGCGTTTTGCCAGTTTAACGCCGGCCGCCGCGGTGCAGCTGATGAATAACGAAGATGTGGTTCTACTCGATGTACGCGAGCCTGCGGAAACGATTGGTGGTAAGATTGCCAAGGCAATCCAGATCCCGGTTGGCGCTCTCGGCAAACGCGTTTCCGAGCTCGAAAAGCATAAAAACAAGACCTTGCTGGTTTATTGTAAAAGCGGTGCTCGGGCCGGGACGGCCTGTAAGGAACTCAGCAAGAATGGATTTGAAAAAGTATTCAGTTTAAATGGTGGAATTATGGCCTGGCAGGATGCTCACTTACCCGTAAACAAGAAATAATGATATGAACGAAACCTCAGAAGTACAAAAACA
>JAAEOZ010000449.1 GCA_024222685.1 Gammaproteobacteria bacterium
AAGGTTTTGTACTCGACTGAACACTTTGAAATAGGGCTTTTGGGCGAATTAACTTGAGGTTCGGGTAAAAACTATAAGTTGCCCAAACCCCAAGTTAATTCACGCATTTGTTGCGAGAATGGATTCGCAGTCGAGTAGAGATTTGTAAATCTCCGCCTTATGTTAAGTATTTTGTCAAAAGTCCAATTTTCAAGATGGTGGAAACAATCATGCAACTAACTATCTTAAGCATTTGTCAGGCGGCTAAAGGATCCCGATGGTAACACATTAACTCGGCTAAATAAACGAGACAGATTCCTGACCTGTTGGGGTCGGCCGACCTTTCCCGCGTATACCTGATAGGCAGATAATACAAGCAATGTCTATTCGCATGTGAATAATCAGAAAGAGGTAATTTAGCAATGGTCACGACACAAATTCTTGTCCCTCCTACAACTGTACACACCATTAATTCCATGGTTCATGATGCTATTCGTATAACGCGAGCTATCAGACCTGACGACACCCCTCAAAAAGTCGATAAAGTAGATCTGGTTGAGCTTCAAAGAGTGCATCAGATCGCAATTTGGGGGATAGCATAGTCTATTCCAGACGCCGCTTCTGACATAAAACAACCTGGCGATTGACTTGAATAAATTGTCCAACGATAGTGGGTATGGGCGATCCGGATGTTTATATCGGTTAGAGGTAGCGCGAATGCTGCGAAATGTCTTTGCCAACTCCCTCCCTTCTGTGCCAACGCACTCACGACTTTATCCGCACACAAATTTTACCCATTTTAGACTGGCCAGATTTCGAGGCGGCAATTGCGCACTGGCTAAATAGACAAGACGACGCTTCTCCCGAAACGGCATACTATACCGATGTCTTCCCCGCGTTGGTCTACATTGCCGCTGGCGGCGATTATCCAAAGTCAATCCCCTTAACCGCTTTCTGGTTACTGAATATCCTGGCAGCAAGAGTATTCGACGATATTCAAGATCAACAGGGTGAATGCAATCCCTGGAATGAAGGAGGCCTTGCCCAAGCCCTTCCAACCGGGATAGCTTTGCTCACTGCTGCAAATATCTGCTTTAGCCACCTGGAATCAGATATCGACTCCTTTCGGGCGATACAGAACGCATTTGGCCGGGCTGGAGCATTAGCGGCAAAAGCACAGCGCTTAACGCCC
>JAAEOZ010000450.1 GCA_024222685.1 Gammaproteobacteria bacterium
CATCATTCGCGGTGATTATTTTGCTGTAGATGCTATGGCACCAGCTTCTGCGAATCGGATGGCTTTGCTGATGGTACTTCGGCTACAACCCACAGTTTTTTGAACGACGCTCCAAGAATTACCACTGGTGAGAAGCCGATTGATGGCGACATACTTCTCAAGATTGGGCTGACGGCCTCGATACTTGCCAGCTGCTTTAGCTTTTTCAATGCCTTGAGCTTGACGCTGCCTGCGTTGCTCATAATCACGCCGGGCAATAGCTGCAAGCATGTCCAGAAGCATATCGTTGATTGCACTGAACATGCGAGCGTCGAATTCGATTTGCTGAGGTGTTAGATGTTGCCAGGTTGTAGGGACATTTACCGCAACAACACGGACCTCACGTTCACAGATCAGTTTTTTTAACTTTTCCCAATCAGTTCCTATCAGACGTGACAAGCGATCCACATCTTCGATCAGCAATATGTCATGCGGCCTGCTGTCGGAGAGCAACCGGAATAGTTCAGGACGATCCAAGCGTGCTCCAGATTCATTTTCTACATAATAGTTACAGATACTGACGCCTCTTTCATGTGCAAACTGATCTAAGGTACTTCGAGCACGTTGAGCGTCTTGCTCGTCACTCGATGCACGCAGGTAGGCTCGGATAAAGAAAGATTTCAGTACTGTTTGGGTCATTTTAGTAAACCAGTCTGTTTTAAGTCCATTAATGTTTTATAGAGTACCAGATTTTACCAGTTTAACAAAGGTATACTCTAATCGAACTTGACATGAAGAAATTTCGTGTTAAACTAAGTCAATAAGACTAAGTTTAACTGAGGTGCCATTATGCAGACATATAATATTCACGAGGCAAAAACCCATTTATCCCGACTGATAGAAAAAGCATCCAAGGGAGAACCGTTCGTCATTGCCAAGGCTGGTAAACCAATGGTCAAGGTTATTCCAATCAATGCACCTGAACCTTCACAGATGAAGCGATTCGGTTTTATGGCTGGACAAATCACCATACCAGATGACTTCGATCGAATGGCCGATACAGAGATCGTAAATATGTTTGAAGGGGACTCATGAAGCTTTTAGTGGACACCCACCTGCTGCTATGGGCGGCACAGGGTATTGAACATTTACCCCCGGATGCGCAGACTCTTATGAGCGAACCTGAAAACGAATTATTCTTCAGTGTGGCCAGTCTATGGGAAATTGTCATCAAATGTGGCTTGGGTCGAGAAGATTTCAAGATCGATCCACAAGTCTTTCGGCGTAGTATGTTGGACAATGGCTATCATGAATTGCCCATTCTCAGTGGGCATGTTGTCGCAGTCGGCACTTTGCCCACTATCCATAAAGACCCATTCGATCGTTTACTTGTCGCACAGGCCATCGCTGAAGGTATTATGTTATTGACGGCCGACAAACAAGTGGCCAAATACTTAGGGCCAGTGAAACACGTCTAATAATGGCATGGAAAAACAAACTCCTGACAATTCTATCGGAAGCAGAACAGTATGCTCTATACGGCTTGCCAGACTTTGATGATACTCAGCAGTTGGAATATCTTGCATTAACTGAATCCGAACTGGCATTGGCTGTTAGCCGCCCCGGATTCCATGCTCAGGCCTATTGCATCTTGCAGATTGGTTACTTCAAAGCCAAGCATGCATTCTTCCAATTTAACTGGAATGATGTCGAGGAAGATTTTGCCTTTGTTCTGAACCGCTATTTTAATGGCGAATCGTTTGAATGTCGTGTGATCACCAAGCATGAGCATTATACCCAGTGCGGACATATCGCCAAGCTGTTCGGCTACCGATTGTGGTCATCCGGTTTTCTGGCACAACTTGCTCAACAGGCCATACAGATCGTTCAGCGTGATGTTACACCGGGCTTTGTGGCCGCAGAACTGATTGTCTGGTTCAACGAACATAAGATTATTCGACCAGGTTACACCACACTTCAAAATTTGATCAGCGAAACATTGTCCACTGAACGCCGGCGTATTGGAGATATACTTGTAGCAGTCCTTGATGAAAATGATAGGGCTGAACTTAAGCAATTAATCACGCGAGATGAAACGATATCAGAATTGAGTGTATTGAGGCAAGATGCCAAGGATTTTCGTTGGAGACAAATGACCCTTGAGCGCAAAAAACGTGTTAAACTGGCATCGTTGTACAGCATTGCCAAGGGACTGTTGCCCAAGTTGGGAATCTCACAGCAAAATATACTGTATTATGCGAGTCTTGCAAACTTCTACACGGTTTACGATCTGCGTCGTCTTCGACCTGAGCAAACCAACCTTTATCTTCTGTGCTATGCATGGTTGCGTTATCGGCAACTGACAGATAATCTGGTGGATGCACTATCTTATAATATGAAGCAGTTGGAAGGACAAAGCAGAGAAGCCGCAAAAAAAGCCTTCTATACCGATCAGCTTCGAAAACAAAAAGAAACACCACGAATAGGCCGCCTCCTGTCTCTCTATGTAGACGACAGCGTGTTTGATACAACGCCATTCGGCGAGATCCGACAGCGTGCATACAAAATTATACCACGAGACACGTTACAAAACATCGCTAAGCGTATGATCATTAAACCGGCCAGCAAGTTGGCACGGCATTGGATGGCGGTCGATGAAATGGCAAAACGTATACGTATCCATTTACGGCCACTGTTCATAGAACTCGATTTCGAAAGTTCTAAACCGGACAATCCTTGGCTCATGGCACTTACCTGGGCTAAAGGCATATTTGCCCAAAAACAACGTCTATCGCACCGGCCAATTACCGAGTGCCCAACAGCCACGTTGCCGAAACGATTACGTCCATATTTATTGGTCTACGATGCCAATGGCAATCCGACCGCACTTCATGCTGACCGTTATGAATTCTGGCTGTACCGACAGATCAGGAAAAGAGTAAAGTCCGGTGAATTGTACCTCGACAACAGCTTACAGCACCGCCAATTCTCAAGTGAACTGGTGTCAATAGACGAGAAGGCTGAAGTTCTTGCACAGATGGATATCCCTTTCCTTTGCCAGTCGATTGAGGAGCAACTCATCAGGTTGAAGGCCGAACTGCATGCGCAATGGGTGTCGTTCAACCGTGAACTGAAACAAGGCAAATTGTCGCATTTGGAATATAATAAGGGAACGCAAACTTTGACGTGGCGTAAGCCAAAGGTTGACAAGCAATCGAATCATGAGAAGTCGTTCTACGAGCAGTTGCCTTTTTGCGACATAGCCGACGTATTCCGACTTGTCAACCATGAGTGTAAATGCTTATCAGCACTCACACCATTGCAACCGCGTTATGCAAAAAAAAGTGCCGACACGAACAGTTTAATAGCTGTAATCATGGCTCAAGCCATGAATTACGGCAATCTGGTGTTATCACGCACAAGTGACATCCCTTACCATGTACTGGAAACTACCTACCAACAATACCTGCGTCAAGCTTCCCTCAAGGCCGCCAATGACCGAATCAGTAACGCTATCTCTGGTCTTCCAATCTTTCCGCATTACTCGTTCGACCTGGATGTGCTTTATGGTGCAGTCGATGGTCAGAAATTCGGCGTCGAACGGCCAACTGTGAAAGCCCGCCATTCGCGAAAATACTTCGGACGAGGCAAAGGCGTAGTTGCGTATACATTGCTGTGTAATCACATACCGCTTAACGGTTACCTCATTGGTACCCAGGATTATGAAGGTCATCATGTGTTCGACATCTGGTATCGCAACACCTCAGACATTGTACCAACAGTAATCACCGGAGACATGCACAGTGTCAACAAGGCCAACTTCGCAATCCTGCACTGGTTTGGATTGAGCTTCGAGCCTCGATTCACAAATTTGCAAAATCAGCTAAAAGAGCTATATTGCGCTGATGACCCCACATTATATGAAAAGTGTCTGATCCGTCCAGTAGGACAGATTGACCTGTCGGTTATTGTCGATGAAAAATCGAATATAGATCAAATTGTAGCCACACTAGGTTTAAAGGAACTGACGCAGGGTACGCTGATCCGAAAACTCTGTACTTACAGTGAGCCAAACCCAACCCGACGCGCAATATTTGAATTCGATAAACTTGCACGTAGCATTTACACACTACACTACCTGCGTGATCCGCAAATTGAGCGTATGGTTCACCGTTCGCAGAATCGCATTGAGTCCTACCACCAGCTACGCTCGGCCATAGCCCAGGTTGGCGGGAAAAAGGAACTGACTGGACGCACTGACATTGAAATCGAAATTAGTAATCAGTGTGCACGGCTCATTGCCAACGTAATCATTTACTACAACTCGGCTATCCTGTCACGGCTCCTGACTCGGTATGAGGAAAGCGGTAATACCAAAGCACTGGCATTAATTACGCAGATGTCGCCCATAGCG
Source organism: Gammaproteobacteria bacterium (assembly GCA_024222685.1). GTDB lineage: Bacteria > Pseudomonadota > Gammaproteobacteria. The sequence continues at coordinate 4,394 of JAAEOZ010000450.1, forward strand.
TGGCGTCATATCATGATGAACGGCCATTACATTTTCCATAGTGATGGGAATGTAATCGATCTGGACTCTATCATTACAGGGCTTGATTTAGGATGACGGAAATTTATAGGGTTTGGGCTTACACCCCCATATTGACGAGAGTGAAAAAAACCGGGGTAGATATACTCTTCGTAATTGATCTGCTCCGCTTTGAACGGAGTAAAGATCGGCGATCGTGCTTTTGCTTCTGACCAACAAACGGCACCAAATATCTTGGTTCACAACCAAAATATTATTTTTCACTGACCGCTGATGGGGCTTGGGTTGTCGCCCATGCGCGAGCCCTTTCCACAAAACCTACCCCGGTTTTTTTCACTCTCCTATAAGGCGCTTAAGGCTTTCGGTCAGATCATAAAATCAGACTTCATCTTGCGCTACATTGATGATGTTCAATTACGCCAGGCCATCGAAAAACAGCTTAACAAGGTTGAGTTGGCCAACAGGTTCACTCGGGCTGTGGCTGTTGATAATCCACGAGAATTTACGCAAAGTGACAAAGAAGAACAAGAAATTGCTGAAAGCTGCAACCGCCTTATCAAAAACGCCATTATCTGCTGGAATTACCTGTATCTGTCTCAAAAATTTGCTCGCATGAAAGAACAAGAACAGAAGGAAAAGCTCCTTTCTGCTATTGCCAGTCATTCCATCATATCTTGGGAACACATGAACTTACTGGGGGAATATGACTTTTCCGACAACAAGCTCAAAGATTCGGTAGGAATTACCCTCCCCAAAAGAGCGGCCTGACAACCAAGTGAAAATGGGATAAACAAACGCCATTTAATTAAGTTGTTGTAATGGATTATCAAAAACAAAGTGGCGCTTTTGGTACCTTTATGGGATTAGACCCCCTATTGAAATGTAAGCACCAACATGCTAGGATTTAAGCCAGGTATAAGAAGTTAGGACCTAAACCACTAACTATGACAAGGTAAACATCATGACCAGATTCATCCGACCGACACGAGCTCTGCAGATCGGTGCGACTCTTCTTCTTTCTCTTTCCATGACGGGATGCATCGGAATGC
>JAAEOZ010000451.1 GCA_024222685.1 Gammaproteobacteria bacterium
ACCGATATTTCGCCGAACGGAACGAAAGCCTGTACCATGATTCCAAACGACAACCAGGCGGCTATTTGCCTTGTAGCGACCAAAACCCCAATTTAAAAAATCCCGTAAAGTAGTTGGATCGCCGGTATCCTTTTCCCGAAGTCGTTCAATCACCTTACGATGCGAAGTACCAGTCCAGTCAGGCTCTGTAATCTCATATCGTATTGATCCTGTGTGCTCGCCATAGGTATCAATCTCAACACCCACATGTAAACTGGGTGCTGATCCTTCGTGGCACATCTCCCGAATGTCTTTTAATCCCGAATCACTAAGATTGTTATCTCCGGCTATGTAGTCGATCCTGAAAAACCTGATTTAAGCTATCCCGATAGCCGAGTTCAGGTAACCAGCCTTCAGGGATTTCAGCGGGTAGTTGAGGCCCAGGGTTGTTGCCCCGACACCATCGGGCGACTACCTGACAACCATGACCGTAATACCTGCCAAATTGAGGGCCAAAAAATCCTGAGGTGTCTCAAGATCAGGCGCAGGTTATGTCCGGCACAGCAAAGCAGCACATTGATGGCATCGCCATCTATTCCCTGAAGATAATTTCTGCCCATCCGACCGTCTGATTTCAGGTGTCCGATGATCGGCTCGATCGCCTGACGGCGTTTCTGTCGGGCGCGCAGGCTTCGCGTTTTCACGCCACGCTTCTGACCGGACAGGTACACCGTCGTGGTTTCTTCTGCGTGTCCACGATAACCTTTGTCGACAAAGGCCTCGCTAATTTTGCTGCCGGTCAAACGTCGTGTTTGTGATAATACGTACCTCAGGGTATTACCTTCATAAGGTTTTCCCGGTAGAGACTGGCCGCCGACAATAAAGTTACTTCGGTTGGTCACGGTTATACTCGCCTTGACTCCAAACTCATAACGCTTATCCGCTTTGCCCTTACTCAGACACTCAACCTACGGAGCATGAAGTC
>JAAEOZ010000452.1 GCA_024222685.1 Gammaproteobacteria bacterium
AACGTGCTGAGATTTTGTGCAAGATAGCAGATTTGTACGAAGCACATGCTGAGGAATTATTTGCATTGCTGGCAAGAGAAGCCGGAAAAAACTGGCTGGATGCCGTAGGAGAGGTTCGTGAGGCGGTCGATTTTGCACGCTACTATGCTGACCAGGCGAAAAATGTAAGCCTGGGTGAAGCCAGAGGTGTAATTGTCTGTATCTCACCATGGAACTTTCCTTTGGCAATTTTCAGCGGACAGATTCTGGCTGCCATTGCTGCTGGCAATTGTGTAATAGCCAAACCCGCGGAACAGACCAGCCTGATTGCCGCCCGTGCAATCGAATTAATGCTTGAAGCCGGATTATCTCAGAAAGTGATTCAGTTATTACCCGGTAGTGGTGCGGTTGTTGGCGATGCCTTAACGCGACACCCCGGTATCTCCGGTATCTGCTTTACTGGTTCAACTGTGACAGCTCAGCGCGTCAATCACAACATGGCGATCAATTTGCCAGGTGATGCTCCGCTAATTGCCGAAACCGGTGGACTAAACGCGATGATCGTCGATTCAACAGCGCTTCCCGAACAGGTCGTTCGCGATGTTGTTGCTTCGGCTTTTCAATCGGCTGGGCAGCGTTGTTCTGCATTACGCATGTTGTATATACAGCAGGACGTTGCTGAAAAACTACTCGAAATGCTTTTCGGTGCCATGGATGAATTGAGAGTTGACGACCCCTGGTATCTACACTGTGATGTTGGTCCGGTTATTGATGTGGTTGCAAAGACTAAAATTGATGACCATTGCCGTAGGATGGCGAATCAGGGCAGGTTGCTCAAGCAGCTTGCTACCCCTGAAACGGGGTTTTTTGTGGGGCCGACAGTTATACAGGTCGACGGCATTGAAGATCTGGAGGAAGAAATATTCGGGCCGATCCTCCACGTAGCCACATTTGAAGCAGATCAGATTGACCGAATTGTCGATCATATTAACGCCAAAGGCTATGGCCTGACATTCGGCTTGCATACTCGTGTTGATAATCGTGTTGAGCAAATCGTCAAGCGCATCAAGGTAGGCAACATCTATGTTAATCGTAATCAGATTGGTGCGGTGGTTGGATCGCAGCCGTTTGGTGGTGAAGGATTGTCCGGAACTGGACCGAAAGCGGGTGGACCCTGGTATCTGCCTCGTTTCTGTCGGCAACCAGTAACAACATTTGAACAGAGCGAGGCGACTATTATTGACGATAAAGTACTACAGGTATTAGTCGACACAACATTAGAATTACCAGAAAGCTTGAGTCATTCTCCTTTAGTTGTAAAGCTGGCGAAAGAGCTGGGTATTAAACCTGTCGATGTCTCGACTTATGAGATGAATGAGTTGCCAGGACCAACAGGCGAAACCAATCAATGGTCAACCCATCCGCGAGGGCTGGTGCTTTGCCTGGGGCCGAATCGCGAATCGGCACTTGGTCAGATGCTGGTCGCGCTGGCAACGGGTAATCGAACTGTTGTTGTCGGTGAGGGATTGCAGTCAGCCACGAAGCTTATCCAGGAGACGAAATTACCGGTAAGGGTTGTGGAAGGTTCGGTAGACCCGGTTTCGCTGTCACAGTTGAAAGGAATAAATGCGGTATGCAGCCAGGCTTCGGCTGATCAATTAAAAAAATACCGCGAGGCACTGGCACAGCAAGATGGAGAATTAATACCACTGATTAATGAACTTAACCCACAGCGCTACCTGATCGAACGGCACCTGTGTATCGATACAACTGCTGCCGGAGGCAATGCCAGCCTGATAGCGTCAAGCAGTTAATCAGGCTATTACGCGATAGAATTCACTACCATGGCAGCCGGCACAGGGTGGTATGTGGCTTGTTTTTGAGAAATGCATTTCCTTACCACATTGATTGCAGGACAGGGTGCCTGCATTGCAGACTTCGCCGGTTCGATAAGAGCTGGCCTGATGGTCTTCGCTTTCGAAAGCGCGAAAATCAAGCCAGGTTTTATCGGAAGCTTTTGCAATTAAATCGATGAAACGGTCTTCTACCAGAGTGAGATCAAAGTTGAGCCAGTCTTTTAATTCCTTTCCCTGTTGATTTAAAGCCTGGTTCGCCTTGTGTATATCCTTTTTTAAAGTCTTTGCAAGTGCTTCAGATTCTTCCTGCGTTAAAGCATATAAATCACGCGCCATTTTCTGCGCATTTTGCAGCATTTCATCCAGGCTGGGTTTTATGGTCTCCTCTGCCTTATGAATCGAATGGTTTACCTGATCGACCATATGGTCAAATGCCTCGATGAGCTTTTCTTTGTCTACTTTAAAGGTCATGATGTTGTCCTCTTCGCCAGGTTATAATGACAATATATAATAATACGCATTTCGAAAGCTGATGTGAGTCAGCGTAACTGTTAAAATCCAGTCTATTTTTTGCTATGTTGATCAACAAATGCCCTCATCAACTCGAAATGATCATAGTAATACCATTATGCGTTGGTGGAACAAACTACAGCGGTTTCCGGCAGGAGGCTGGTTGTTCAGTTATTTCCTGGGTAAATATGCACCTTACAGCGGCACTATTTCGGCCCGAGTCGTAGCACTCAGCCCTGGTCACGCCTGCGTATCGATTAATGATAAACACAAGCTACGCAATCACCTGAAATCTATCCATGCGATTGCACTGATTAATCTGGGTGAAATAGCAACCGGCCTCGCTGTACTCACGACTATCCCTGGTAACATGCGTGGCATTGTGCTTGGCCTGGAGGCCGAGTATATAAAGAAAGCGCGCGGTAAGCTGGTCGCCGATGCCAGTTTTGAATTACCCGAT
>JAAEOZ010000453.1 GCA_024222685.1 Gammaproteobacteria bacterium
AGCGATTTACTCTTGTTGTTGACAGAGCTCGGTCTGAGTCCATGCGTATACGTGGTTATATTTCCTGTGCTTTAGGCTGCCCCTATGAAGGTGAAGTCGATATCGACCGTGTAGTTTCATTGACCAAAAGCTTACACGATATAGGTTGCTATGAAATTTCAGTTGCCGATACCATTGGTGTTGGAACAGCTAGTAACGCACAGAAATTATTTGAACAGCTTGCCAGTGTCGTACCTGTCGAGCAGTTGGCAGCCCATTTCCACGACACCTACGGGCAGGCTCTGGCAAATATATATGCCGTATTGCAATGCGGTGTGTCGGTGATTGACAGTTCTGTGGCCGGTCTCGGAGGTTGTCCTTATGCCAAAGGAGCGACTGGCAATGTCGCGACCGAGGATGTGGTTTACATGCTCGAGGGCATGGGTATTGAAACAGGTATAAATATGGATAAGCTTCTAGCAGCCGGGGTATATATCAATTCGTTTCTCGAACGCGAACCGGTATCCAGAGCTGCGAGTGCGTTGCTGAAGAAACAGGTGAGTTAATACCATGACTTTGCCTGTTAGTGTTGAACGAGAAAAAAAACATCACCGAAAAATCGACTGTATCGGTTATCTGCGCGAAGATGGGCTATGGGATATCGAAGCGCATCTCATAGATACACGCACTTACGATTGTGGTTATGATCAGGCGCATCGCGACGGCTTGATCAGGGCAGGGGAGCCGGTGCACGACATGTGGGTAAGACTCACCATCGACCTCGATTTTGTCATCCACGATGCCTGTGCGTCTTCCGATTTGACACCGTTTTCGATATGTCCTCAGGCTGCGCAGGAGATGTGCTCGCTGGTTGGTATTAAAATCGGCCTGGGGTGGATGAAACAGGTTCGTGAACGAATTGGTTCACGGCATAGTTGTACGCACTTGATGGATTTGCTCGGGCCGCTTTCAGCAACTGCTTACCAGACTTTACACGCAGCGCTGGAAGAACGTGAAGCACAACGACCTTCACGAGACAAGCCCATGATTCTCGATACCTGTGTTGCACTTTCCTCCGATGGCG
>JAAEOZ010000454.1 GCA_024222685.1 Gammaproteobacteria bacterium
GCCTAGCGGGCGAATTTCCCTTTCCTGTAAAACACGGAGTAATTTGATCTGGAATGCGGGTGAAGTGTCACCGATTTCATCGAGAAAAATAGTACCTCCGTCGGCCAATTCGAACAGCCCGATTCTATCTTCAATCGCCCCTGTGAATGCGCCGCGCTTATGCCCAAAGAGTTCACTTTCCAGTAGTTCATCAGGCAATGCGCCACAATTTTCAGCTACAAAAACACTATCCTGGCGCAGGCTGTTGTAGTGCAATGAGCGGGCGCATAGCTCTTTTCCGGTACCCGACTCCCCTGTCAGGACTACATTAACGTCAAAAGGGGCGACACTTCTGATCGTATTGCAGACGCTGTTCATGCTGCTTGTCGGGCTACGTACAATGCCCTGGTCCCAGTCATAACGTGCTTTGAGTACGCGACGTTTTTCGATCATTGACTGCTCGATGGTATCGGGTCTGAGTTTTAGCTCGACCGCAAGCTGCTCGTTTTCACGCTGTAATTTGAATAATTTGACTGCGTTGTTGAGTTTCAGGATTAAGTCATCCGGGTGCCAGGGTTTGGTGATGTACTGGTAA
>JAAEOZ010000455.1 GCA_024222685.1 Gammaproteobacteria bacterium
GACTTCGATAACCCATCCCAGAATTTTTTATTCATGCCAAGTGAGAGCTGCGCTGCTGGCTCATGCATTCCAGGGTAATAGTAATACTTGGCAGCTTCGTAGAATTTCATAAAACTGTCATTCCAGGGTCCCACCCACTCAGTTGCATCGATAGCACCGGAAACCAGATTTTCATAAATCTGACCACCAGGTAAAGAAACAGGGGATGCGCCCAGCTTAGCGATAACATCTCCACCAAGACCTGGCATACGCATTTTCAGGCCTTTGAAATCAGATGCTGAATTCATTTCCTTGCGGAACCAGCCACCCATTTGCACGCCGGTGTTGCCACAGGGCAGACACTTGAGGCCGTATCCTGCGGCGAGTTCATCCCATAATTCCTGTCCACCACCAAAATTATTCCAGGCACCAATTTCGGTATATGACATGCCGAAGGGAACGGCTGTAAAATAGGCCCAGCCTGGATGTTTACCTTTCCAGTAGTAGTCTGCGGCATGATACATCTGCGCATTACCCGAAGCGACTTCGTCAAAAGAGTCGAATGCTTTGACGCGCTCGCCAGCCGCGAAATAATTAACCTTGATACGACCGTCAGTCATGGTAGTTAAGCGCTCCGCAAAACGTTGCGCACCTGTACCCAGACCTGGGAAATCGCGTGGCCAGGTTGAAACCATGGTAATTTCTATTTGTTTTGCTGCAATAGCGGGTGCCGAAACAGCAGCTGTACCTGTAGCAAGTGCAGCAGCTACACCACCTTTTAGGATATCACGACGTTTCATTACTCTTTAATCTCCAGTTGTATAGTTTTTGTCAAGTAGTTATTTTTTTAAGATAGCCCAGGTTGGTCTTTTTACAGAATGATGTAACTTCTAAATCAAAGCACCTGACTAATCAGCACATTCTGTGCTTTCTACAGATTTTTTTCAAGTTTTAAGACGCATCGGTCGCTGCGGTAGATTTCCGCTCGCAAGGTGGGTTACAACCTCCCAGGCATCCGTTATTCGTTCTTCTGCATTGTTACAGTTTTACCGAGAAAAGCTGTCTGGTATATTTCCAGGATGTAAAACTACCTCAGGACAGCTTTTCTGACCCAGAACCAGGGTCTACTTCTGGCTGTACCTGTCTGCTCATAGACCCGGATACCCAGCAAGGGGCATTATTGATCCGGTGAGAGAACTTTATGACAGAGATATGCAGGTCATTAATGAATTGGGAGTTGAATATACTATATGTCAGACTGGGTTAATGCTGGCTACCCGGTAGAAAATACTGCATAACTCAACAGGCGAAGTCTTTAAGATCACTCTACTTTGGAAATTACCGTATAGGCATGTACATAATCCATGCCATGGCCTTCCGGGTTATTTTCAACCATAGACTGATAAGTGCCATAATAATCCTCGATTAACTCCTTACGTTCTTCTAAAGAGCGCTCACTGGATAGTCCGTTAAAGAAAATACTCTCGTTCCAGCTTCTGATCGTTGGGATATATTCCCTGGCAAATCGAGTAGCATCGTGGTGCGACTTAAAATCTTCCGCAAAGGGGCACTTAACGATTCGCGTATCGATATGATCGAGCCGAAGACCTGCTCTAAACACCTCTTCATCCTGGTTGACTAACGGTGCAGAAAATTCTTCTACCGAATTATAATATTGAGGTAGTGTCATATTTTCGTACTCCTGTTGAGTAATGCGACTCTGCTCAACAAAAGATATCCAGATATCATTAAAAGTATCGAACATATTGATACCGCCGGTATTACCAAGATAGCGCCCCTTTTCATCGGTTCCAAAATTGATTAAAACCAGCTTACCACCCGGTTTAAGCTCACAGGCGCGATGCATTAAAATCTGACGCCAGTCACTATGAGCCTGTTGCCTAAACGCCTGCAACTCATTTCCCTGTGCTCCGACTGCCTGTACGTGATTAGATATATTGCAAACTTTTTGACTCAACCAGTGCATAGCAGTGGCAGAAAACCCGATATTCAGTGTTCGGGACGGCAGGATTTGCCTATAAAATGAGGTGCCCGAAATTAGAGGGAAAATCTGTGTGCGGTCATCCAGATAAGTCTCGAAGGGACCTAGTCCGTATACATTAGCGATCAGAGCATTAAAGTCATTGCGAGGTTGATCGGTATAAACAATACTGACCGGAAGATCAGGTGATCGTTTGTGAACAGC
>JAAEOZ010000456.1 GCA_024222685.1 Gammaproteobacteria bacterium
CCTAGGAGCCTGTCCGAGAATAGAGAACCTACTGCGGAAAAGCTGGATTTGGCCAGATTTCCCGATAATTTTCGTTAAATATGCCCAGTATTCGCCTCAAATGATCGAAAAATCTAAATCAAACCAGCTCTCCCTCGCTACTGCTCCTATTCTCGGACAGGCTCCTAGTTCGCTCGAAAACTGTAGGAAAAATAGATTCGTCCACTTTAACTAGTCACAGGTTGTCGTCTGCATCTTCTCGGAAATTTTAAGATTACTAGAGATGACGGGTATACAGCATCGTTGTTTTGTGAATATTTCAGATTTCAAATACTAAATACCACAATTGGAATAGCTATTCAGAATAACTGAGAGCTAGTTCAAAGCGGAAATGCAAACCCGTCACCCCGAAAGCAGCAGCTTCGAATATAAGCTCAAAAGAACGCACAAATCTTCCAGGTTGCGAATCAAGGAACCCAAAAGAGGCTTAATTCCCTGATTGCGATTTACGATGCCCCGGCGTTGTTAATTGCCCATATGCCGGATCGACCGTTGCAGGATACGCAATACCATTTACGCAATATAGGGAATCAAAACTACCATGACCATCACCGAACTGCTTGCATCGCTTCAAGAAAACACTCTGTTCCCGGGATCGCTGAACAACACTGTTGTTCAGGCATATGTCAAGGGCAGCACCGGCACGGGACTGGACAGGTTGGTGGATCTGATAGGTCAGGACCTGCAATTGAACCGGCGACTGCCTGCCAGTGAGATCGCCGAAGCATCGCGTGCTGCCGACGGGATGAACGCTATTCTTGTGGAAGCCATACGTGCGACCGGAGTTGCCAACGACGGCTGGATCAATGCCGCGGATCTGCATGACGTGAGTGCCTATATCCGCGAAGATGCC
>JAAEOZ010000457.1 GCA_024222685.1 Gammaproteobacteria bacterium
CTGTATCCCCATTAAAATACCAGTACCATCCATAGTACGGCAAATTGCCAGCGTCATCCCAACTGGCTTCGAACTCGTCAAATAGAAGTGTAACAGAAGAAGGAGGAAAACATTCATCGCTACATTCACGCCACTCTGTCCAGTGGAGAAAATTCGAACCGGCAGCGGCCCAGCACAATTTGGTTCCTTCCTGAGAAACGTCGTACCATCTGCCTCCATACGGGAGTATTCCAAAAAATCTCGCTCCGTCACACGGCATGAAATCGCTGTCATTCCACTGTAAACTATACGGATATCCCTGATTGAGGTCTACAGCGTCCACACGAATATAATAGATTGTTGGGGTATTCGGTTTCGGTCCGACATAGTCGAGTATAGGATCAACACTATTAGCTCCTACAGAATATAAAGAGTTTCCGGAAGTATCATATAGTTCCATGCTACGATTAGAGCTAGCCGCGCTGAACTGAGCGTCAATCAGGATCTGTACCGGATTATCACACGAATCGACCTGGATTTTATACCAATCGTCACCAGTCGGCGTACCTGGAGTTGAATACGAAGTATTTTCCGACAAATTAATCGCCGAAAGGTTATTCGCACTCCATTTGACAGTGTACCCGGTCTCGCCGGCGGTAAAACTGGTGATACGAAGGTAATACGTGGAATTATCTGCTCCAACATAATTAGCCACCAAGCTAGTTAGGTAATTTCCAGAATCATCGTACAGTCCTACACTACTAATGACAGTACTGTTAAAGTTGATCACGACCTGTATCTGCGCGAGATCGACAAACGAACCGACCACAATTTTATACCAATCATCATCCCCGTTCGCAGCGATAGCCGATAGTTCGGTATTTTCTGTCAATGGCGTCGCTGTCGCCAATGTATCGTTCTCCTCATACACATCATCAGCCGCCATAGCCGGTTGAGCGAGACTCAACAAGATCCCCGTCGCGCCCA
>JAAEOZ010000458.1 GCA_024222685.1 Gammaproteobacteria bacterium
GCAGCTTGGTGTGTTCTTGAGTCTTCTTATTTTGGTTGCAGTGTATTTTTTTATTCGATTTATATTTCGTAGTCGAGGTAAACAAGCATAACGAATTTGGAGTATCCTAAGGTAGGCACTGCCAACCCAACTATTTAAGGCAAAAAATGGTATTGACAAGTTAACTAATTGTGGTGGGTGGCAATGATACCTGTGTTTCAATAGTATTTACGTCTGGTCGCTCTGCGAATATCTCTAACAGTTTTTTCAGCGCTTCTTTTCTTGGTCATCATCGTTTCCTCTACGAGTAAACGATGAACTAAAACCACCTCTTAGGCAATCAGGGCAATCTGTCCAACTTGGGCTGACTGGGTACATATTACTGAATCAAAATCAAACAGTCAGTGTAGAATCCTATCGAGCTGCTGAAGATACTCCGATGCTACGACCGTGACTAAACAACGGTCCTGCAGTAGCTATGTTGGGCCTCTAGAGTCATATGAAAAGTGCTAACAAGGCCAATCCGCACGGATTCGTCGCTGGCATGGCTCTCCGGTGATTGGTGGCGTTCAGACATAAATGATTTCGCCAAAGTTAGCAATAATGGAAAAGTAACAGATGCTATAACCAGGTAATATTCGGGTCAACCATTCGTGAAGAACTAGGCATGAGTAGAAAGATTCACTCCAAAAGCATGAATAAGATCGTTGAAGTCATCGAGCACAATCTTGATTCCGAAATTGATTGTAACAAGCTGGCAGAAATTTCATGTTACTCCAGATTTCATTTTCATCGTCTCTTTTACTCATATGTTGGTGAAGGTGTATACGCCTATCGAAAGCGTCTGTTGTTAGAAAGATCAATAAAACATCTATTGTATTCAGATGACAGCATCATAGATATTGCCTATAAATGTGGGTATGGAAATCAAGCCTCCTTTAACAAGGCAATTCGAAAGCAGTTTTCATTTACACCGAGTCAAGTTCGAAAGCAAATGGTTTCTGTTGATACAAATAGAGTCAAACTAATCCGAAAAAGGTGTGTTGATATGAAACCAGAAATAATTAAATTTGAAGAAACAAATGTAATAAGTGCAAGAGCATATGGTGCTTATGCAAGGGCAGCTCCAGAAGCATGGAGTCAGGTTATGAAGTTCGCATACTCTAATAGGCTCATGAAGAAGGGCGTTAGAATGTTTGGTATATCGCATGATGATCCAAATGTTACAGAACCAGAAAATATACGGTATGACGCTTGTATCGACATTGAGGCCAATATTGCAAAAGAAGTAAATTTGAGAAAACTGACCGTCTCAGGTGGTAAGTATGCAAAATTTCTTCATAAGGGTGCTTATGAGAACTTCCAGGAAACTTATGCATTCATTTTTAATGAATGGTTGCCTGAAAATAGTCACAAATTAAGGGATGAGCCATGCTTTGAAATCTATCTAAATAAAGACCCAGGAAGAACAAAGCCAGAGAATCTAAAAACAGAGATTTACATACCAATTGAATAATATGCCTAACAAAATGGATAGGTCGCGCGTAATCACTGAGGGTTTAATTCCCCGTGGCTTGCCACGAGAATGCTTCCATAGCCAAGACAGTACGAGAGATATACTCCTATGCCGATGACATGACCGCATCCGTTCCATTCAGCACATTAGCGAAAAGCTCGATGCTATTGGCATACCGGTGGTTAAACCTTCCAGGGGGCCTACCTACGGCAGAAATCGGCACCTTCATGTTTGTGCGCATGGCTAAAACCGCTTGCTTCCAGCTGACAGGTACCAGTTTCGTGACGGATTCGAGGAGAATTGTGTAAATATTCGATTATAATTACCACATGTACGTGTCTCGTTTGTCAGCCCTGCCTGTTTTTTTCTCGCTGCTTCTCTGTGGGATTGCCGCTTTGTATCCGATTCACGCCGACGTCTACAAGTACATCGATGGCAACGGTCATATCTATTATACCGACAAGCCGAAGCACTCGGGTTACCGCCTGATTTTAAAATCACGCAAGGAGTGGCGGGAATCCAGAATCGATTATCGTAGCATGGAAAGAAACAGGCAGCGTTTCGCTATTACGATTGCGACCGTCGCGCGCAGTCATGGTTTGCCTGAGGGTCTTATCCACGCGGTCATCACCGCCGAGTCAGCCTACGACCCGGACGCGGTGTCGCGCGCTGGTGCGGTCGGGTTGATGCAGCTGATGCCTGATACTGCACGGCGCTACGGTGTAACTGATCGGCACGATCCTGCTGCTAATCTTGCCGGCGGTACCCGTTACCTCAAGGACTTGCTTGAGCGCTTCGATAACGATTTAGAGCTTGCCCTTGCCGGCTATAACGCGGGTGAGAACGCAGTCGAAAAATACGGCAACCAGATCCCGCCGTTTACCGAAACGCAGACATACGTACGCAAGGTTATCAAACTTTACGAACAGTATCCCGGGGAGTCCGCCAGTGATGCCTGAATCAGGAATTTATATTCAACCGGCCTGAAACACCTCAGTCTCCGGGTGAAAAGCAAACCAGGCAAACCAGAAGCCCTGAATACCGGCAATTTCCTTTCCGCTACTGTCAAAAATGCTCACTGCGCGGTTTTCGCTGTCCCAGTTAATGGTGAAATCTTTACCGTTAAGGTTGTCAGTAAAACTGGATTTACCATTTTTATCCAGTTCGATGAAAGGATAAGCCCTGTATGTTCCATTGACTTCAAGGCCGATAATCAATTCTTTTGGGTGGTAAGATTCCGGTGCTTGATTATTGACCGCAAAGAAAAGTGATCGCGATTTTTCATATCCGGCATAAGGATCACGTGAATAATCGCGAAAATGCCCGGTTTCTTCGGATAAAACCAGTGTGTCTGGATATTTGTTTTCCCAGTCCTGCCAGGTGGTATGACTGATGGGCAGGCGAACTAATTCTGTGCCCACCAGTTTTCCGGCAACAGAGCGGCTACTGATTTGTGACCAGAGAGACTCGGTATTACGGTCGTATAACAGTACATCGCTATTGTATAGCAGACCGGAAACACCAAATTCGGTCACCTCACCTCCAATTTCCGCATCAAATGCAACCGCAGTGCCGCACAGCGGGCAATAGGTAATTGCGAAGTGTTGACCATTTACTTCATCGTTGACGATTTCGTGCCAGTTTAGTATCGATATAGGATAAGCCTTGGAGACGCCATCCAGCGTAATGCCGACGATACGATCGCTGCTACTAACATGACTTGCCTGCTCCACACTGACAAATTTTGGATTTGAAATAGCAGGAATACCGTCTTTCGGCGGGCCGCCATGCATAATCTGCTTTACTGGAATCGTCGCATTGGACAGGTCGAAACCGTTATCGGATGTAGCGATTTTACTGACCAGGATGGCGATAACGCCAAGTAATAACGATGAGAGTACCAGAATTCTGTTTTTCTTTAACCATTCGAGTTGCATGAAAGCCTCCGGGCCGAAAATCTATTATAGAAACCTGATCTGGAATTTGAGTCCCAAATCGACAATTGATTCAAAATTTTTTGTTCCTGTATTATATATACAATAAACGAGGTAATCGGGATGGATGAACTGTCGACTAATGATCGTGTAGAGCAGGTTTCTAATCTCCGTGACTATTTTCGCAGGTCAATAGAAGGCATTATCGAAAATCAGCGCGTTGATATGGATCCTCACGCTGCCCATTATGTTGTCAACCTGCTCACATCGTTCTCGCGCTCCGAAGAGTTGTATGAAGACGATGGTGAAATCTACGGACTAAGACCTCTCGCACTCATGCTCGCAGACGCCGCAAACGCAAGCAGCGTTGCGGAGCGCAGTCAATCTCTGCAGCGCATCGGTGACGTGTCGCTGTTCGTCTCGGGTTTTTTCAGCGACAGCCTGGTAAGAAATGTAGTCGACATTGACTACTACATTAATATGGGTGGAAATGCTTACGCTTCTTTGTCCGAAGAGATA
>JAAEOZ010000459.1 GCA_024222685.1 Gammaproteobacteria bacterium
GCAATTGAAGAAGAAGCTGCACCGGTTGCAGAACAAGCTTCCCAGGAAGAAAAGGTAGCAGCGCCAAAAAAAGCAGCAACAAAAAAGGCTGCCACCAAGAAAGCCGCTACCAAGAAGGCCGCTAGCAAAAAGGCGGCAATAAAAAAGGCCAGTGCTGAATCTGACGAAGCCTAGCCGATAATATGTCGGACAAGGATTCGGCAGAATTCAACAGGGCCTGTTTTATTGTCGAACAGGCCTAACTAATTTTTTTTGAGGTAATCAAGTGACAATTACAGCATCTCTAGTGAAAGAACTGCGCGAGCGAACCGGGTCAGGCATGATGGAATGCAAAAAGGCCCTTGTCGAATGTGATGGTGATATCGAGGCTGCAGCCGAATTAATGCGTAAATCCGGCGCTGCTAAAGCAGATAAAAAGGCTGGGCGCGTTGCTGCTGATGGCGTGATCAAAGTGAGTGTCAGCGAAGACCGAAAACTGGCTGCAATTCTGGAAATAAACTCCGAAACCGATTTTGTCGCCAAGGACGATAATTTTCAATCATTTGCGGATCAGGTTATGCAGGCCGTCATCAGCAACAGGCCGGGTTCTGTAGAGGAACTCAGTACAATTTCACTGGCAGGCGGACAAAGTGTCGAGGAAGCCAGGCAGGCACTTATTGCCAAAGTGGGTGAGAATATTCAGGTACGCCGTTTTGAGGTTGTCGAGCCGGATCAAACTGTTGCCTCGTACCTGCACGCTGCTCGTATTGGCGTACTGGTTGAATCGAGTGTTGACGCAGATGTAACCCGCGATATCGCTATGCATATAGCTGCTGCAAATCCCCAGTTTATTGATGAGAACTCAGTTCCTGCCGACTATGTGGAAAAGGAAAAAGCAATTTTAATTGCACAGGCAGAATCCAGTGGCAAGCCTATGGAAATCATCGAAAAGATGATCCAGGGTCGCTTGAAAAAATTCCTTGCTGAAATCACATTAATGGGACAGCCGTTTGTTAAGGATCCGGATCAGACAGTCCAGCAACTGGTTTCAAAAGCAGGTGGTTCGGTAAATCGCTTTATCCGATATGAGGTAGGCGAAGGCATCGAAAAGAAAGTTGAAGACTTTGCCGCTGAAGTGGCATCACAGCTGAATAGCTAATTAAAGGGTCGCAGCAGCGGCCCTTATTTTATACGGGAGATATATGTCGAATCTGCGATATAAACGGTTGCTGGTTAAGCTCAGCGGCGAAGCGCTTATGGGTCAGCAGGACTATGGTATCGACCCAGTTATGGTCGGCAGGATAGCCGGAGAACTCAGGGCCCTGCATGATGCTGGAGTAGAGTTAGGCATAGTTGTCGGAGGTGGAAATTTATTTCGTGGTGCTGGTTTGGCAGAGGCCGGAGTTGATCGTGTAACTGGTGATCATATGGGTATGTTGGCGACTGTGATGAATGCTCTGGCGCTAAAGGACTGTCTGTTAACACTGGGTTTGAAAGCAGGAGTTATGTCAGGTTTGTTTATGCCACAGGTTTGTGAAGCTTATACGCAAAGAGATGCGCGGGAGCGAATCGCAAATGGGGAAATAATCATTTTTGCCGCCGGAACTGGAAGCCCCTATTTTACCACTGATACAGCTGCCAGTTTGCGGGGAATAGAGATTCAGGCCGATTTGATGATAAAAGCGACCAAAGTTGATGGGATTTATGATAAGGACCCAGTCAAATATAATGACGCAATAAAATATGAACATCTCAATTATGATCAGGCTATAGATCAACGACTGGCTGTCATGGATGTTGCTGCGATGATTCTTTGTGACGATAATGCACTCGAATTAATTGTCTGTAATATTAACGACCCTGGAGGTTTACTAAAGCTGGCCGAGGGAGAATCGGTTGGTACCAGGGTTTCTCGAAAAGAGGTTTGAATAATGATAAATGATGTAAAACAGGACGCTTTGACTCGAATGACCAAGAGTATCGAGGCGTTCAAGGTTGAATTGTCGAAAATTCGTACAGGCAGGGCTCATGTCAGCCTGCTGAATCATATCACTGTAGACTTTTATGGCAGCGAAGTTCCTATCGGTCAGGCCGCGAATCTAACCGTTGAGGATTCACGGACACTTGCTGTTACGCCTTGGGACAAGAGCATGGTATCGGT
The DNA here is from genome assembly GCA_024222685.1 of Gammaproteobacteria bacterium. GTDB lineage: Bacteria > Pseudomonadota > Gammaproteobacteria. The sequence continues at coordinate 2,141 of JAAEOZ010000459.1, forward strand.
TATCGAAAAGGCCATTATGTCCTCCGATCTAGGCCTGAATCCCTCGACAGCGGGTACGGTAATTCGGGTGCCTATGCCACCATTAACCGAAGAGCGACGTAAAGAGCTCGTAAAAGTTGTTCGTGAGCTTGCGGAAAATGCCCGGATCGCAGTGCGTAATATTCGCCGTGATGGGAATAATGATTTGAAATCACTGTCTAAAGATAAGGATATTTCGGAAGACGAAGAGCACAAAGGCCAGGAGCTGGTACAACATGTGACTAATCAGTCTACTGACGAAATTGAGGCGCTGCTTCAGACCAAAGAAAAAGAACTCATGGAAATTTGATCAATGCCAGTAATTAGCCCGATATTGCGATAGGCTTGTTACAATGGTCAGTGCAGATACAGGGAATTCAATTCCAGCTCATATTTGTATCATTATGGATGGTAACGGGCGTTGGGCGACAAAGCGTCTTATGCCTCGATCCTATGGCCACAAAAAAGGTGTTGAAACAACCCGTTCGGCAGTTGAGTATTTCGCAAAGGCCGGAGTTAAACATCTGACGCTATTTGCTTTCAGCAGTGAAAACTGGAACCGCCCAGTTGATGAAGTGAATACGTTAATGGAATTGTTTCTCACTTCCCTGAAGAAAAATACAGATGAGTTAAATGACAAAGGTATTCGTATTCGGTTTATTGGAGATCGTTCTGCCTTTTCACAAAAATTGCGAGACCAGATTTCATCAACCGAGAGCCTGACACAGAATAATCAAACCCTGAATCTAAACATTGCAGCTAACTATGGCGGACAGTGGGATATTATTAATGCGCTGCAGATCATAACGGCAAAGCTCGAGAATGGGGAATTAGATAGCGAAAACATCGATCAGTCACTATTCGAGTCACAGCTTTCACTGGCCGATACCCCGGAGCCGGATTTGTTTATCCGCACAGGCGGTGAACAACGTATCAGTAACTTTTTGATCTGGCAGCTTGCATACACAGAACTTTTTTTTACAGATGTACTCTGGCCTGATTTTACGACCAGGGAAATGCAGGCTGCACTGGATGAATATGCCCGCCGTCAGCGACGATATGGTAAAACCGGCGATCAGATTGTCGGCGAGATGCAATGCTGAAACAACGCATCATAACCGCATGTGTCATGGCGACAGTCTTTGCTGGCACCATACTTTTTGCATCCCACGACTGGGTTCGCTTGATGTTTGCGATTTTCCTTGGCGTTAGCTTTTACGAGTTGTCTGAACTGACAATAAAGCCGGGGAAGTCAGGGTCTATAGCTATCGGTGTTTGCTCGGCTGCTGTTCTGTTGGTATCGGGTTCCATAATTGAGGTTGAGATAATTAAATATCAGACCATAGCTGGATCCCTGTTGTGGTTGGGAATAACCCTGTTTTTCGCTGTTTACAGGTTTTCTGGTCACTGGTCATTAATGAAAAGGACATTTTTCTTTGCAATCGGGGTATGCATGTTATGGATATGCATAACATCACTGATCTATGTACATGGTCACATTGCAAACGGCGGCTGGGTCATGTTGTATCTGATGACACTGGTCTGGATAGCGGATATAGGCGCCTATTTCAGCGGTCGTCGTTTCGGTAAAAACAAGCTGGCTCCGGGAATAAGTCCCGGAAAGACATGGGAAGGGGTAGCCGGTGGTATGGTTGTCAATATTATCTGGATGTTACTGATTTATTCTCAAACCAGTCTGCTGGCAATGAGCCTGATCTGGTTTATCGGTATTGGTCTGGCAACGTCGACAATTTCTGTTGTTGGTGATTTATTCGAGAGTATTCTAAAACGAGAGGCAGGTGTTAAGGATAGTGGCAGAATATTACCTGGTCATGGTGGAGTTCTGGATCGTTTTGACAGCATTATTGCGGCTGCGCCAATATTCTTGATGGGGCTTTTCCTGTCTGGGACTGTCGGATGAAATATATCACATTACTGGGTGCTACCGGCTCAATTGGCAGTAGCGTCCTGGATATTATATTGAGACATCCGCAGCAATATTCAGCCTACGCCCTGACGGCAAATACTAATGCCGAGCATATGGCTAATTTGTGCCGACAGTTTCGACCAAAGTATGCGGTAATGGCCGATACAGGCAGTGCAGAAAAGCTAAAGACTTTACTGGGGTATGAATCGACTTGGGTATTATCAGGTGAAGATGCTTTGAGTGAAGTTTCCTGCAGTGCCGATGTAGATATAGTCGTTGCAGCTATAGTTGGTGCGGCAGGGCTGATGCCCACCTTGTCTGCCGTTAGATCAGGTAAGCGTATTTTACTGGCCAACAAGGAGGCACTGGTGATGGCTGGTGCGCTTTTTATGGATGAAGTTTATACTCATAGTGCGGAACTCTTACCGGTAGATAGTGAGCACAATGCGATGTTCCAATGTATGCCGGCCAACTATACGGTTGGGTCAAGGCCAGAGGGTGTAACTCAGATTTTGCTAACCGGATCCGGTGGCCCGTTTCGGGAAATCCCACTGTCGGATTTTGATCAGGTTACCCCGGAACAGGCCAAGACTCATCCAAACTGGAATATGGGGCCAAAGATTTCAGTGGATTCCGCTACTATGATGAATAAGGGACTGGAACTTATCGAAGCCTGTAGACTATTCGATATCGATGATAGTGACGTTAACATTGTGTTACACAAACAGAGTATCATCCATTCGCTGGTTGCTTATAATGATGGCTCGGTATTAGCCCAGATGGGGAATCCCGATATGCGCACACCGATAGCGAATGCACTGGCATGGCCTGACAGGATTGAAAGCGGTGTAGAACCTCTTGATTTGATAAGAGTCAGTCAGTTAAATTTCGAGCTTGCGGATGAAGATCGGTTTCCCTGCCTGAGACTGGCCAGAGAGGCATATCGACAGGGTGGTACCAGTACCGCTATTTTAAATGCAGCTAATGAAGTAGCGGTAGAAAATTTTCTGGCTGAACGAATTAAGTTTACCGAGATTCCTGTGTTAATTGAAAAAACATTAGAAAATATAGATTCCTGCGTGGCCGATGATCTTGAGATCATAATAGATGCTGATCGGAAAGCGCGATTTTATGTCGAATCACAGTTAAACGCCTAGATAGAGACTAAAGTCGTGGATCTCCTTTCTATTATTTACAGTATCGTAGCATTTGTGGTTGCCATCGGTGTACTGGTGACAATACATGAATTCGGGCACTACTGGGTTGCTCGAAAAATGGGTGTTAAGGTGCTTCGTTTTTCAGTAGGTTTTGGCAAACCACTAATAATTAGACGGATGGGGGAAGACCAAACCGAATACGTGCTCGCCAGTATTCCATTGGGTGGCTACGTGAAAATGCTGGATGAGCGTGAAGCTGAAGTCGACGAGTCAGAGCTGGAGCGTAGCTTTAATCGAAAAAGTGTCTACAGGCGGTTCGCTATAGTTGTTGCTGGCCCGCTTTTTAATTTTCTGTTTGCGATTGTCGCTTATTATTTTATCTATCTTGCCGGCGTAGCTGGTATTAAACCGGTAATTGGTGAAGTTAGTGTGCCAAGCCCCGCTCATTCAGCTGGCGTTATGAATCGAGATCGTATTCTGTCTGTAAATGGTATCGAAACGCCTAGCTGGGAAAAGGCACGATTCATCATGCTTGAGGAGTCGGTAGGTCAGGAAAAGCTAATACTTAAGGTGCAAAGTGAAGATTTGCAAATTCAGGACAGGATAATCGATATTAGTAATCTGGGATTACTACAGGAAGAACAGATTGATCTTATGGGTGAACTTGGCATAAAAGACTGGAGGCCAGACATAGCACCGGTAATCGATCAGGTAATTGCTGGTGGCGCTGCAGAAAAAGCCGGAGTGCAACCTGGAGATAGAATTATTTCACTCGATGATGAATCTATTTCTAATATGAATCAATGGATTGAACTGATTCGTGGTAACCCTTTGCGAGCGATGAAACTGGTAGTCAATCGAAATGGTGAAAGAACCAGATTAATAATTAAACCGAATGAAAAAGAGGAAGGCGGTAAGGTATATGGATTTATCGGTGTTCAAAACGTGATTGAAATCCCCCAGGAAATTCGAGATGAAATGACCGTAACCGAAAGTTACGGGCCCGTGGCAGCACTTTTCGAATCACTGGACAAAACATGGCGCATGTCGTGGTTAACGCTTCGTGTGCTGGGGAAACTAGTTATCGGTGAAGCCAGCATTAAAAATTTGAGTGGACCAATAACAATTGCGCGCTATGCAGGGGTTACGGCGAGAATCGGAATCGAACAGTTCCTTGGATTTCTCGCTATCATCAGTATTAGTCTCGGTGTACTAAATTTGCTTCCGGTACCGTTGCTTGATGGTGGGCACCTGTTTTATTATTTGATCGAAATAATAAAAGGTAGTCCGGTTTCGGAGACTGTTGAAGTAATAGGCCAGAAAATTGGCATTGCCTTGTTGTTCTGCCTGATGTCGGTTGCCATCTATAACGATTTATTACGCCTGGTGGGTTAGTTTTGAGAGGTTATCTGTTAATCAGTGCATTAGCACTGCTGGTTTCTGCGGTCAGCGTACGGGCAGATAGCTTCACGGTTGAACATATTGAAGTTATCGGTGCCAGGAAAATCTCTGTTGGGACTGTGTTTAACTATTTGCTAGTAAATACAGGGGATGTTTTCGATGAAGGCCGTTCTCCAGAAATAATTCGAGAGCTCTATTCAACGGGTTTTTTCGAAACAATTGAGTTACTGCGTGATGGTGATACGCTGGTCGTAAGCGTAAAGGAGCGGCCTTCAATAGCTGAAGTCAATATCGAAGGTAATGAGGAAATAGATGATGAAGTGCTTGATCAGGCCCTGGATCAGATTGGTATGTCTCCCGGACGTATATTTAACGAGTTACAGCTCTCCAAACTTGAACTAGAACTACAGCAAGTTTACTATTCGCTTGGCAAGTATGGGGTTAAATTGAAAGTGGAATCTCGAGTTCTCGACGAGGATAGAATTGCCATCGATATCGACATATCTGAAGGAGAACCGGCGCTTATTCGCTCTATAAATATTACCGGTAATGATGCTTTCGAAGAAGAGGATCTACTCGATTTGTTTCAGCTTGAAACCAGTGACAGTGGCTGGTTTGCCTCAGATAAATATTCCAGTACCAAACTAACCGGCGATATCGAAAACCTGCGCTCTCACTATCTAGATGAAGGGTACGTTCAGTTTAATGTTGATTCAAAACAGGTTTCTATTAGTCCTGATCGGCGGGATATCAATATTTCAGTCAACGTAAATGAAGGTGAGCAGTTTACACTCAGCGATATCGATATAACCGGCGAACTGGTCGTTGATAAAGCAGAATTAATGGCATTAGTGCTATTTCGAGAAGGTGAGGTATTTTCTCGAAAAAGGGTATCTCGAACAGTTAGTCTTATACAACGTCGTCTGGGTGAAGAAGGTTATGCTTTTGCTGAGGTTCGTGCCTTACCTGATTTGAACGAATCAAATCACACAGTAAGTTTGAAGCTATTGATTAAACCAGGTAAAAAGATACTGGTTCGTTTTATTAAATTTTCTGGAAATGAGAAGACGCAAGATGTTGTATTACGCCGTGAAATGCGATTAATGGAGGGAGAGCTATATCGTACTAGCAAAATTGATCGTTCGAAAACACGTTTACAACGACTGAATTACCTGGGATCTGTCGATTTTAAAACGGTGCGAGTAGAAGGACATGATGATTTAGTTGATCTTGAAATCGCGGTAGTCGAGCGATTTTCAGGCAATTTCTCGATTGGTCTTGGTTTTTCACAGGTTCAGGGAGCAGTTTTGAACCTCGGTCTGACGCATGACAATATCTTTGGATCGGGTAATAGAATTGGTGTCACATTTGACAATTCAGCCGCATCTGAGCGTTATAATCTGAGCTATAACAACCCTTTTTATACGGTCGATGGGATTAGCCGTGGTTTCAACTTAAGTGTGACAAAGACCGACGCATCGGAAAATAATATCAGTAACTACCTGATTGACCGACTTAGTCTGTCTATGAACTACGGAATTCCTCTATCTGAATTTAATCGCCTGCGATTCGAATTTGGAGCCGTCCAGAACGAATTGACATTTTCATCGGGAACAGCGGATGAAGTATTTGATTTTGTTATCGATAATGACGATAAATATGACGAAAACACTGATACCTCCACTATTGATAGTGCTGAGTATGCGAGTGCTTTTGGTTCTATTAGTTTCTCCAAGGATACACGAAACAGACGAATATTTGCAGATACCGGGCATTTGAATAGCATTAGCATGCAGGTATTTGCAGGAGAACTGGACTTTTACAAGTTTCGATATCGACATGAATCGGCTTTTCCGGTAACCGAGACGATTATTTATAATCTCGGATCTCAACTAGCCTACGGTGAGAGCTTTGGCGAGACCAGTGACTTGCCATTCTTTGAGAAATTTACCGCAGGCGGGGTTCGCTCGGTCAGGGGATATGATCGCAATAGCCTGGGTCCTCTCGACAGTAATAACGACCCGTTAGGAGGCAACCTGAGATTTATTGTAGTCAATGAATTACTGTTACCTTTTGAGCCTTTCGGCAGTTCAGAAACCTTTCGCCTTGCGTTATACTGGGATGCAGGAAACGTATTTACCGATACCGATACGTTTGAGACAGATGAACTCAGACAATCAGTAGGGCTGTCTGCAAAATGGTTTTCTGCTATTGGACCGCTTGAATTTAGTTACGCGTTTCCGATTAATGACGAGGCAGGTGATGATACTCGAAACTTCCAGTTTGCACTGGGAGCTTCTTTTTAAACCGTTTGAGCTATTGAGTTATTGAGGGTTAGTTGAACATTTTAATACAGACTTTTATTGCATTGGCTGTGCTCATAACCACTGGGTCGTATGCCATCGCCGATAGCCATTTCTATAAAATTGGATTTGTCAACACAGCCAAGGTTTTAAAGCAGGCACCTCAGGCACGAAAGGTGGAAGATCGATTGAAAGCTGAGTTTGAGCCCCGTGAAGCTCAGCTCAAGGAAAAACGACATGAGATAATTTCACTTGAAGAGCAAATAAAAACCGATAAGTCAATTAGCTCAACAACCAGGCGGAAGCTCGAGCGAGAAATCCGTTTAAAAGTCAGTCAGTTAAAATTTCTCGAACAGGAGTTTAGAGAGGACCAGAACCTACGACGAAATGAAGGTATCCGGGAACTGCAGCAAATTATTGCGGGCGTACTGGAAAAGCTCGGTGATAGGGGTAAATACGATCTAATTCTGACGGAGGGAGTTAGTTATGTTTCCGGGCAGATTGATATAACCGAACAGATCGTAGAAATGCTTAAACTATTGCCGGAGTCGAGTGAAGACAGTCAGTAGTTATAACGACTGATCAGGAGCTTCGGTAATAAGAATCAGTATAAAGATCACTAGCTCATGCCTTTAACACTTCAACAACTTACCGAACAGTTAGGACTTAAATACGTTGGTGATCCGGATACCATAATTAGAGATGTGGCGTCCCTTGGCAGGGCTAAAACAGGTGAACTGAGTTTTTTAACAAATTCCAGAAATATCAGAGCAATAGAGCAGAGCAATTGTTCTGTGTTGATCGTGCCGATGGAATTCGAAGCGGCTCTTCACGAAAAAGATTTTATTTTTTCGCCTAACCCTCAACTTAGTTTCATAAATGTTATCGAATTAGTCAGACCAGATTATAAGTCTGAATCGAAGCCTGGAATCGATGCTAGTGCTCAGGTTTCGAATTCGGCCAGGATTGGAGATAGTGTATCTATTGGCCCTCTGGTTGTAGTCGGTGACAATGTAGAAATTGGTTCGGGAAGTCAGATAGCTGCGGGTAGTATTATTGAAGACCATGTCAAACTTGGTACACAATGCTATTTACATAGCCGTGTTACGCTGGCCTGTGGGGTCAGGATTGGTAATCGCTGCACTTTTCACTCCGGAGTAGTCATTGGTTCCGATGGATTTGGATTAGTTGAAGATAAAGGCCAATGGATAAAAGTCCCACAAATAGGAACGGTTATTATTGGCAACGATGTTGAGATAGGAGCCAATACAACAGTTGATCGAGGCGCTCTGGATGACACCATAATCGCTGAAGGATGCAAGCTCGATAACCTTATTCAGGTGGCACATAATGTACGTATCGGCGAACATACAGCAATTGCTGCCTGTGTTGGTATCGCCGGTAGCGCAGTAATCGGTCGACATTGTAAAATCGGTGGTGCAGCGGTTGTTCTTGGTCACCTGCGTATTACTGATAATGTGATGGTGACGGCAATGTCATTAGTCACCAAGGATATAAAACAATCTGGTGTCTACTCGTCTGGTACACCTTTGATGGAAAATAGCGAGTGGCATAAGGCTAATGTGCGGTATAAATCACTGGATTCTATAGCCAGAAAAGTCAAAAAGCTGGATAGGCAAATCGGTTAGTTTCGGTATTAATTCAATAAATATATTGGGGTCGTATGTCTGAGTTTGATATTAGTAAAGTGATGGAATTTTTACCACACCGCTATCCTTTTTTACTGATAGACAGGGTGCTTGAGACAGATGAAAGCGGGTATTTGAATGCGCTTAAAAATGTCACGATCAATGAACCTTTTTTTCAGGGACATTTTCCGGAACAACCGATTATGCCCGGTGTCTTAGTTCTGGAAGCATTAGCGCAGGCCACGGGTCTGTTGGCATTTTCCTCTATGGGAGATGGGCATGAGTCCAAGTTATATATGTTAGTTGGAATTGATAAAGCCAGGTTTCGTGGCCAGGTAGTGCCGGGAGATCAACTAAGCCTTAACGTTCGGTTGAAGCGAAATATGCGTGGAATCGGTCAGTACCAGTGTCAGGCGCTTGTTGGTGGTCGACTGGTGGTTGAGGCAGAGATGATGTGTTCTGCTCAGGATAGAACACCATGATCCATCCAACCGCTATTATCGATCCCTCGGCTGTTCTAGGTGAAAATGTTAGCATCGGAGCATATAGCATTATTGGTGAGCAGGTAACCATTGGGAATGGAACTGAGATTAAGTCTCATACTGTGATTAATGGGCCGAGCATAATAGGTAAACAAAACAGAATATTTCAATTCGCTTCTATAGGTGATGCGCCCCAGGATAAAAAATATGACGGTGAGCCAACATATCTGGAGATTGGTGACCGAAATGTCATCCGAGAATATGTGACGCTAAACCGAGGTACGACAGCAGGGGGAGGGAAAACCGTAATTGGAAGTAGCAATTTGTTTATGGCCTATAGCCATGTGGCACATGATTGTATCGTAGGAAATAATATTGTTTTTGCTAATGCAGCATCGTTATCAGGCCATGTCGAAATTGGTGACTATGCGATTCTTGGCGGTTTTACATCGGTACACCAGTTTACCAATATCGGCGAAAAGGCGTTTTGCGGACTGGGGTCGGTGATAACACGAGATATACCGCCTTATTCAACGGCGGCAGGTAATCGTGCCAGGGCAGTAGGCATCAATAAAGAAGGCCTGAAACGTAATGGTTTTTCACCGGAATTGATAAGAGCGTTACATTTATCTTTTCGCGAGTTATTGAAGTCAGCAGGGAACAAAGATCAGGTTTACATAGACTTACAACCACTATGTGATAAATATCCTGAGGTTTTTAAATTTGTGAACTTTGTTAAGAATAGTAAAAGAGGTATAGCGCGATAGTTTTAATTTGATAAGCTTATTATAGTGCTAGTGCAAACTAGAGGATGGTTGTAATAATCTAATTGTAAAGATGAAGGGGAATAAGGAATGAAAACTAGCGGTATTAACTTCAGTTTATTCTTTCTGTTCGCGATATCTTTTATTTCAGTTCCAGCCCGAGCACTGGAAATCCAGCATTTTATAGAAAGTGAAAAGCATGCTGATATTTTCGCGGAAGCCAGTGGATTAAAAATTGCCGATGACGGTACTGTCTATGTAACCAGCGAAGAAAAGGGCAGTTTGTTGAAATTCTCCGATGGCAATAGTGAAGTATTCAGTTTAACTCCAGATATCTTTTCCGATTCTGACCTCGGTGGGATCGATATATTGGCAAATGGTAATCTGGTTATTGCTAATCAGGATTCCGGAAAAATTGCGATTGTAGATAATCAATTCCAGTTGAAAATCCGATTCTCTCAGTCAGGTGGAGACCCCGGAGAACTCGATAAGCCAATTCCAGTAGCCGTATCGATCAATAATAATATCTACGTTGGTGACCCTGGCAATAAACAAATTACCGTATTTAATGATCAAGGTCTGTTTTTACACAGTTTTGGCCGCCATGGGAACAGGTCTAAAGATTTAATCAGTGCGACACATGTCGGTATCGACGCGGAAGAAAATATCTATGTGCTCGAAGGGCCGAGCCGCTTTTCTGTGTTCGATTTAAATGGTAATTTAATTGATCGCATATCTAGCAAAGATCTTAAAGATGATTTAGGCAAGACTCCTGAATTCTCTGCACTCACTGCGGATTTAAATGGCACTTTATACCTTGGTGATCATGCCGGTAGTCAAATCGTGATATTCGACTGGCGTAATCGCAAGGTGATAAATAAGTTCGGAGTGCTTGGTCAGTCTCGTACACAATATCGACGTATTTCTTATTTATCTGTCAATAGTCGTGGCCAGATAGCTATTCTTGATAATAAAAATGAAAAAGTAGAAGTTTTCCAGCTCGAAGAAAATACCTTTAAGAAACCCAAAGTAACCGATTTACTGAAGTTTGCATCGAGCCAGGACTCGAATTGTCGATCCATACATACTTTCACCGAAACTCATAATTTATGTATAGATGATAACAAAGGCATTATTTTGCTTAATCAGGATGGAAGTGTTGCCGGAGATTTTGCTCCTGATATAGAAGAGCCAACAAGCTTACATAGTAACTCGAATCGAGTAGCGATTCTCGAAGGTAACAAACTACATTTTTACAATAACGAGGGCAAAAGTCTGTTTTCTATTGGTCGATATGGTACTGCACCGGGAGGATTTCAGGATCCTGGTCATGTATTCGTCCATGGTAGTAGTATTTATGTGAGCGACAAAGGGAATAATCGGATACAGGTTTTTACCGACGATGGCCAGTTTTCGGAGGAAATAAAGGATGAAGTTGACGGTCAGGTATTGTTCAGCAAGGTTGGCCCCGTCGCTGTGGATAGCGTCGGTAGGTTATATGTCGCAGATATGGGTAGTGAGGGATTAATTCGAGTAATCGACAAGGAGCGAAAACTGATTACCAGCCTGGGATTTGAAGAAGATTCAATTCACAGGGTGACACAATTTCACGCAATTGATGTGGATAAACAAAATCGCCTGTATGTGATGGCAAGTAGTGATTTTAATGATTATGGTGTGACAATTTACAAGGATTTAAAGCCATTTAAGCGTTTTGGTGCAGAAGGAAATTATGGTTCCGACATTTATTTTGAAGAAGTTGGATCAATGTCGGTGGCATCAACGTCAACTAATACCATTCATATTAACGATTCTGATTTAAAGCGGCATTATCGTTTCGATTTACTGGAGTATCCCGATGCGGCGTTTGGGCTAAAAATTAGTGCTAATAAATCAAAGCTTAAACTTGAATGGAGTAGTTCGCGTTCTGCATTAATAACGGGATATGAAATTCAGGCTGCGGCGAGTGAAGCAGGACCGTATAAGACCCTGGGCACAGTTACTGGTTTAAGCGAAACAATGACTGCAGAAGCAGCGGGCAATCAGCTCTGGTTTCGAGTCATTGCAGTAAGTGGGCATGGACTACGCGCTGCACCTTCAGCGGCTAAGGAAAATCAGTTTCAGAAAATGTCCAGGCACTATCAAAATAGTGAGTATAAAACCGTAGTTGAACTTGCAGAAAAATTATTAAAAATCGCGCCCGAAAATGCTGATGCCAGCGATCTGTTGGCAATGAGTTTATTCAATTTGAAAGACTACAGCCGTGCGATTAGTGTTTTCAAGGAACTAGAATTAAATGAGGCTTTTCGTAACAAAGCGATCAAATTTCAGGTGCAGGCCTATTTTCAACTGGAGCAGTATCTCGATGCTCGCGCTTTAATTGATGAGGTGCTGGCTTCCGAACCTGAAGAAGTCGAACCCTATCTGGTTTGTACCCGCCTGAGTCTGAAACTTGGTGACGCGATCGGCGCAGTCACCTGTGCCGAAGACGGCCTGGCATTGCATGAATCACATATTGAACTAGGTTACTTATTGGGTCGGGCCTATATAGAAGCTGGACTGGAAGACGAAGGGTTAATTGCGTATCAAAATATTATTGAAAATAACCCGGATGATCATATTACCCGTTTAAAGATTGCCGATGATCTTTACGCGCTGCAAAAATTTGAACAGGCGCTTGAGATTTATGAGCAAGTCAGTGACAAAATGTCCGATCCAGGAAAAGCTCTGGTTGGCAAAGCGCGTTCTCTACTGGCGCTCAACCGGGACGATGAATCCCGAGCTATCGCAGTAAAATTATCCGGCAAAAAAGCTACTAAAGGAGATGGTAATTACCTGTTGGGCAAAATTGCCATTAAACAGAATGAATTTAAAAAAGCAGTACTGCGCCTGACGCGAGCGAGTAAGGAAAACCCAGATTCAATTGATGCCTGGCTCTCACTTGCTGAATCCTATATTCAGCTAAATCAATTACCCAAGGGCATTAAGTCGTTAGAGCAGGGAATCGATAAAAACCCTGAGTCTTATGAGTTATATGAGCTGGTGGGTAAGATCCAGCTAGAATTAGAAAATTATCCCGAAGCCAATAAGCATCTGGATAAGGCGGTAGCATTGCAACCTCAATCACTACTTGCCCAGGTTTTATACAGTCGCGGTTTGTATGCCACTCGTAATTATCGCTCAGCGGCGATTCATGCCGATGTAGCTGCAAAAATGGACCCGCGCAATATCGATGTGCTGACCTTACAGGCCAATATCGCCAATCGACAGGGCAAAACCGGTTCAGCCATTGAATATCTGAAAACAGCTATCAGTATTGATCCGGCGTCGGCGGATTTACAACATCTGATTGGACGCGTGTATCAGGATGCGAATCTATTTGATGCTTCAAGAGAGCATCTTGAAAAAGCTGCTGGTATTAATCCTGCCTGGTCAGCTCCCCATGTTGCATTAGGTAAACTGTATAGTAAACGTCGTTTATTCGATAAAGCTATTTCGGCGTTCGAAAAGGCTATTGAACTCGATCCATCCGATGAAAATCGCGCGATATTGAATATTGCATTTAGTGATCGTAAAAAGTCTCTTGAGTTTGAGAACAATGCACCGCAGCTGGTATTAACTGATTTAAATTTGCAAAGAGTTTTTTCTGCGGCGTATAAAAAGTATCAGGATAAGCCGATAGGTAATGTCACTTTAAAAAATGTTAGCGCAACAGACTATGGAAATCTGAAATTATCGTTTCAGATTCGCGAGTTTATGGATTTCCCGACCACACTCGATATCCCGAAAATTGCCGGTAACACATCGCAAAAGCTTGATATCAAGGCAACTTTTAACAATAAAATCCTTGAGGTTGACGAAGATACCGGTGTCCAGGTAGAAGTCAAAATCACCTATTTACGCGATGGTCAGAAAGATGACATAACGCTTACCCAGCCTATGACTATTTATGGAAAAAATGCCATTGTCTGGGGCGACTCGAATATGGTGGGATCATTTGTAACGCCAAAGGATGATACTTTGAGAAATTATGTACGTCAGGTAGTGAATGAGTACCAACCAGAAGTCGGACCATTAAACGATAAACTGGTAATGGCAATGACCTATTTTAGTAGTCTCACTGCATCCGGCACCAATTATATTATTGATCCTAATACGCCATTTACCGAACTACGCGATGATCAGTTAGATTATGTCCAGTTTCCGCGAGAAACCCTGCGTTTGAAAAGTGGTGATTGTGATGACCTGTCAGTGCTGATCAGCGCAGGTCTCGAAAACCTGGGTATAGATACAGCATTTCTGGAGATACCGGGCCATCTATTCATAATGTTTAATACGAGTATACCCGCTGACGATGCTGGATTAATTAGTCAGGACGATAGTCTGCTGGCAATTAAAAATGGCACTGTGTGGATACCATTAGAAGCGACAATGGTTAACACCAGCTTTATAGAAGCCTGGGCCGAGGGGGCACATAAATATCATAAGGCGGCCAGGGAAAATAGTCTTGGAATCATCGACATTAAGCAAGCCTGGGAACAGTATAAACCGGTAACATTACGTAAAGCCGGTTATTCAGCAGATCTACCCAAAGAAAAACGTATCCGTAGTCTGGTAGATCAGGCGCATGAAGTTTTACTGGCGAAAAGTATCGACCGACTGGTTATGCCATACCAGGTTATGGTGACGAATAATCCGAGGAATATTGCTGCTCGACTACAAATTGCGATACTTTACGCTCGTTTCGGGTTGTACCAGGATGCTGAAATTGCTTTCGATGCACTCGTTGAACTGGCCCCGGAAAATAGTGCCGTGAAGAATAATCAGGGTAACCTGCATTTTTTGCAGCGGGATTATGCCAGAGCGATCAATAACTATACCCAGGCAGCTGAGCTGGATAATGAGGATGGTGGAATCTGGATTAACCTTTCTATGGCATACTACAAGGCCGGGGATTTAAAGCAGGCGAGTACAAGCTTTGATCAGGCGATACAGTTAGATTCTGAATTTAAACAGGAATATTCAGCTTATGCCAAGCTTCTTAGCCAATAGAGGTCTTAACATGAAGTATTTAGCAATACAGGTTATATGCCTGAGCGCAATAATTTTCCAACCCATGTCCCTGGCCCAGGAAACAAAAGTAGAAAATGCCCAGATTATTGAATCTGAGAATCATAGTATTTTTAAAGGGTTATTCCTTAAAGTTTGGGCCAGGTTAAAATCGATTAATCCAACACAGAAGCAATCGGCAAAAGCTGCGCTGGTTTATTCGGCAGGGATTCGCGGTGCAGAATCGACCGACACTCTGTTGAAACCTTACTGGAAGGATGATTTAACCCAGAATGCTGAATTTCAACTGGAACTACAGCAGTTTAGCAAGGCGCAATTGAAGCTCGATAAAGGGGATCTGGAAAATGCCGTCAAGGAATTTGATGAATTCATAGACTCATACCAGCAAAGTAGCCTGCTTCCAAATGCCCTGTTTGCGCGGAGCATAGGACTCGCCGGGATTGGTAAAAAAGAACAGGCTATTAGTTCGATGCAATTATTCATAAATGACAATCCAGATCATCCATTGATTCAGGATGCAAAACAAATCGTTAGCGAATTATCGAGTTGATGCGGATATAATCGCGGGCAAAATACACCAGAAGATTCTGCCTTGTTTGACTTATCTGAAACAATCCACGATTGATTATCTTTGAATATTCTCGCCTTTGATACATCTACCGAGGCCTGTTCTGTGGCTTTGTTACTGGAAGATGGGCAGATTTTCTCTGAATTTGAAATTGCTGCTCGACAGCATACACGTTTATTGCCGCAAATGATGAACTCCGTGATGGTAGCGGCTGGATGCTCCAAATCGTCATTAAGCTATTGTGCTTTCTGTAATGGGCCTGGTGCTTTCACCGGAATACGAATTGCAGCAGCAACCGCGCAGGGTATAGGAATTGCCCTGAATATTCCCTTGATACCTGTTTCAACGCTGGCAACATTAGCCCAGGCAAGCCTTGATAGACAGGATGCAATTTCTACTCTGGTAGCACTCGATGCAAGAATGGGAGAGGTTTATTGGGCAGTGTACAATAAAGATGATAACGGAATCGCCCAACTGGTGGGACAGGAAAGGGTTGACAAAATAGCCGACGTACAGATAGACCCGTCTATCAGACATGGAGCTGGACACGGCTGGAGCGTTGCAAAAGATATCTGGCAATTCGAACAATCTGTTTCGGTCGATGATTCTCTTCTTCCCGATGCAGTGTCATTGATTAAACTGGTGAAGCAGGCGATTTCTAATCAACAAACTGTTTCTGCGGATCAGATCGACATCAATTATTTACGAAATAAAGTCGCGGAAAAGTCAGCTAAAAAGTGAAGACCTCCCTAGTTTACCCCTACGGCAAGCCTGCTATTAAGGGCCGTTTGAAAACCACTGCCGAAGATTTTCTTGTCGATGAAGAACTCGGTTTCGAGCCGACAGGTGAAGGTGAGCATCTGTTTATTCTGGTTGAAAAAAATGGCCTGACAACGCCAGAGTTAATAGAAAAGGTTGCAAGAGATGCTGGCATAAAACCTCGTGACATCGGATATAGCGGACTTAAAGATAAAGTCGCAGTTACTCGCCAATGGTTAAGCCTGTATCTACCAGGAAAAATTCAAAGTCCGATTAGCTCCGTTGGAGATGGTTATACGATACTAAGGCAGATCTGGCACAACAGAAAATTACGCCCGGGCACACACCGCTTCAATCGCTTTGAAGTGCTATTACGCGATGTTGACCAGATAGACTTAAAAACACATCAACAAATAGAGTCGATTAAAACCTCCGGTATGGCGAATTACTTTGGTCAACAACGTTTTGGAGTTACTTCGGGCAATGTGTGGCATGCGTTGCAGGTTTTTAGTAACGCCAGGAAAACGAGAAAACTAAGCCGTAGTAAAAAAAGTCTCTATTTGTCCGCATTGCGCAGCGAGTTATTCAATCAGATATTGTCGAAGCGTATCGAGGCGAATATATGGCAGGAGCCAGTTCAAGGCGATGTTTTCATGCTAAGGGGTAGCCAGTCAGTTTTTCAGGAAACGCTTACAGAAGAAATGTTATCGCGTTATCGGGAGTTCGATATCTCGAGTACTGCGAGTTTATTTGGCACCGGTGTTGATATGTTATGTGAAGAAGCACTGCAAATAGAGAAACAGGTGTATTCAGATAATCCAGATATTTGTAATTGCCTGTTAGAGCAAGGTGTAAAACGACAGAAGCGCGCATTGCGTGTGGTAGTTAATGATTTTTCGTATGACTATCAGGCAGAAGAACAACAGCTAAGGCTCACGGCCAGGTTGCCGCGAGGGAGTTATTTTACCAGTCTGCTTAATCATTTCGTTGATACAGAAGCTTGATTAAGTTTTCTGGTAAACACAAAACCAGCCTTCGGGTTCACCACCTTCATAATAACAATCCTGTTCCCTGTAAAGACATTTGATAGAACCGTCATCTATAAGTTGCTGTAGCTTTGTTTCGAAACCGCGAGATTGCCAGAGATCGAGATGAATAGTACAGGCCAGCAGTCCTCCCTTAGTCAAAATTCGAAATATTTCGTCCAGTGGCTCGGCACCAACATGTCCGTGGGTAAAAGTACCTGACGAAATTGCGGCCTCATATTGGCAGTCATCAATAGAGAGGGGTTTATTTAAATCGGCTTCTATTAAGCGGTTATAAATACACCGTTCACCGGCGACGCGTAACATGTCGGCTGAAAAATCCAGCCCATCAATATCTGTATAACCCTGCTGGTGTAACAGCATACTGGTTAATCCGGTACCGCATCCCATATCGAGGATGCGACTATTTCTGTTGTCCAGGTATTTAACTAAAATCTGTGCAATCAGTGTCGGCGACAGGTAGTTTAGATTTTCAAGCATTTGATGATCGTAGTCGTCGGCCCATTTTTTGTAAAAATCGACCGTACTGTCCTTGTTTTCAAGACTATAGGCCTCCTCGACGAAGGTTTTCTCGTTAACACGTTTTTCGTGGTTTGCCACGGTTAGAGGTCTCCTAAAGTTACAGTTTGGCAGAAGGGACTTTATCACCGACATTAATGGTCATTCTATACTCCTGATTCCAGCTAGGCGCTACAATGAGCTACTTAATACGGTAATGGTAACTGAGATGCTCCAGCAGTATCAATTAAAAGAGATATCGCACTGGATATTTGACATGGATGGCACGTTAACTATCAGTCAACACGATTTTGAGTTTATTCGCAGCAAACTGGGTTTACCATCGCAGGTTCCCATACTCGAAGCATTGCATGATATGCCAGAATCTCAGGCTGAGCCATTGTGGTTACGACTGAATGAACTTGAAGAGCACTTTGCTGAGAAATCATCGCTCATGCATGGTGCTGTTGAGCTACTGGAAAAACTGTCTGTACAAGGTGCCGAGCTGGCAGTACTGACAAGAAACACAATGCCAGTAGTTGAAAAAACCCTGCAAGCATGTGGCCTCGAACATTTCTTTCCAGTAAAACATCGACTTGACCGAGACTCCTGCACTCCCAAGCCTTCGCCAGATGGTATACATCAATTATTAGCGCTATGGAATGCTGATGCTAATAATGCGGTTATGGTTGGTGATTATTTATACGACTTACAGGCTGGTAAAAGTGCCGGTGTGACGACTATTCATCTCGACACCGGCAGGGGAGTTGACTGGCCAGAATATACCGATATAAAAGTGAATCGTCTCGCCGAAATCGAAGCCATGATCTGACATCTATAGCAAATTAGCTACTCTCAATTGCTGCTTGCTTACAGCATCGTAAGGCTCGTCACGGGTTTTATCGTGCAGGTGCTGGCGATAATTTACAAATTCCTCTTCGTCTTCGTAATGCATAAACGGATTTCCGTCTATCTGTTCGCCGACAGTGCAGGTTTTTCTAACTGAATAATTATGTCCGGGATGGATTAGCATGTTTTCAGGCAGACGGTCTTTCATGTTTTTTAGAGTCTGGAACATATCTTCAGGATTTCCGCCACTGAAATCACATCGACCGCAACCGAATACAAATAATGTATCGCCGGTAATAATTTCGTTACCGAGCTGATAACAGGCTGAGCCCGGCGTATGCCCGGGTGTATGCAGCATTTTTATGTTTGTGACACCTAGCGTCAGTTCATCGCCACCGTGATGTAAACTGGGTCTATCGAGTTCATGCTGCCAGAAATCATATTCGGGTTTGAGTAAATGGACTTCGGCATCGCCATGGTTTAACAGGCCTTCGATACCGTTGATATGGTCATGATGGCTGTGTGTTAACAGGATGTCGGTGATCTTTAAGTCAAGTTGATTAGCTTTTTTGATAATAATATCGACTTCCCAGGCGGGGTCGACCACCGCACATTTACCTGTACTGACATCTTCGACAAGGTATACGAAATTCAACATAGGACCTAGCTCCAGGGCATGAACCTTAAAACCGGTGTCTGACATGACTTTTCTCCTCAAAATATTGAAAAACATTATACGCTGATGCTGGATTTTTTGTGTAATTCTACCGACAATAGCATCCCTTTTTAATTCCCGAGTTTTTAGCGATTTCGGGCTATGTATGACAGGATAATTATGAGTGATTCAGCGATCAAGAAAGTAGTGCTGGCCTATTCGGGTGGTCTGGATACTTCAGTCATTTTGAAGTGGCTAGAAGATGAATATAGTTGTGAAGTGGTAACTTTTACTGCTGATATCGGCCAGGGTGAAGAAGTGGAACCTGCGCGAGCCAAGGCCCAGAAATATGGTGTAAAGCAAATCTTTATCGAAGACCTGCAGGAAGAGTTTGTTCGTGACTTTGTCTACCCGATGTTTCGTGCCAATACGATATACGAAGGTGAGTATTTGCTTGGAACGTCGATTGCCCGACCTTTGATCGCCAAACGCCTGATCGAAATTGCAAAAGAAACCGGTGCTGACGCAATTTCACATGGTGCTACCGGTAAAGGTAATGATCAGGTTCGTTTCGAGCTAGGTGCCTATGCACTCAATCCGGATATTCGGATTATCGCTCCCTGGCGGGAGTGGGACTTGACCTCCCGTCAAAGCCTGCTCGATTATGCCGAATCTGCGGGTATCGCAATCGAGCTGAAACAGGGTAATAAATCGCCTTATTCGATGGATGCCAACCTGCTGCATATTTCATATGAAAGCGGCATTCTTGAAGATCCCTGGGCCGAGGCCGAGGAGGCTATGTGGATGAGATCGGTTTCTCCAGAAGTTGCACCGGATAAGCCCAGCTATCTTGAATTAGGTTATGAAAAGGGCGACATCGTGTCCATCAATGGTGAGTGTATGAGTCCCGCACAGGTATTAACGAGACTTAATGAAGAAGCCGGGGCTAATGGCGTAGGGCGTCTTGATATCGTTGAAAACCGTTATGTCGGCATGAAATCTCGGGGCTGTTACGAAACACCGGGCGGGACTATTATGTTGAAAGCCCACCGCGCAATCGAGTCGATAACACTCGATCGCGAAGTCGCACATCTCAAAGACGAACTGATGCCAAGATATGCCACCATGATTTACAACGGTTACTGGTGGAGTCCCGAGCGGAAAATGATGCAGCAAATGATTGATGCTTCACAGGCGACAGTGAATGGAGAAGTCAGAGTCAAGCTCTACAAGGGATCGGTATCAGTTGTTGGCAGAAAGTCCGAAACAAATAGCCTGTTTGACGAGGCTATTGCTACTATGGAAGAAGATGAGGGTGCTTATGATCAACATGACGCCGAAGGTTTTATCAAATTGAACGCGCTACGCATGCGGATTGCCGGGAAGCGATAAATGTATGCTTTAAAGTCGGCTGGCTGGTTATGTCTTTTATTCAGCCTGCTGTCAGCCTGTGACACTGGCAGCAAACGGGATGCTACGGAATCACAGCTTTTTTATTTTGTTGAATCCCTAAATCTGATCGAGTCAGCGGGATTACGCTTGCAGGATCAATCGATTAGTACCGAAGCGCTATCGAGTGCTCTCGAACAGATGGACAATGGCCTGAAGTCGGCGTTTGAAGTGAAAGCTGAATTCCTCGATCGTTTTGATCCTCGCTTATCAAAAAACTATCAGCGTTATTTTGTTAAGGGCGTTGAATCCTATCGACTGGGTATTGAAGCGGGTGATGCTGACGAACAAAAAAATGGACTACGATTGCTGGCTCAGTGGGCTGCTTTCTGGTCGGAAGCGGGCAAGTCTATTTTAGCCGACATGCAGACGAAATAACATGCGAGGATCACTTCGGCATCTGGTGTATCAACAAAAAGAAAATGCAGATGAAAACGGTTAAGGCGACGATTTCAGGCAGAGTCCAGGGTGTCGGCTTTCGATATTTCGTTAAAATGCATGCCGATGATTTAAATCTAAAAGGCAGTGCCAGGAACCTGGCTGATGGCCGAGTCGAAGTTTTGCTGCAAGGTGCGTCTGAAAATATAGAACAGCTATTCAATAAACTTAAACAGGGCCCCAGATTTTCTTCGGTATCTTCGGTTGAAATGACCGAATGTGAAAACGCAGAATTATTTAACCAGTTCAATACTGGTTAAGTGGACTCAGCCGCATGATCTTGCCGCTATCGGTGGAAAAATAAATCCTGCCTTGCGGACCTTGCCTGAGCGCGCGGATGCGTTCATTGGAGTTTTCCAGTAAACGTTCTTCTTTGTCTAACTGGTTATTTTCCAGGATAGGTACGTGGTTAATATGCCGGAGTTTCAATGCGCCTGCAAAAAGGCTATTTTGCCATTCAGGAAAGGCTTCACCGGTATATAGCATCAGGCTTCCCGGTGCGATAGAGGGGATATAAACCTTCTTTGGGGGTTCCATACCGGGTTTTTCAGTGCCTTCGCCTACGGAAACCGGTCCCCAATATTCTTTTCCATGACTGACTATGGGCCAGCCATAGTTAAGACCTTTTTTAATCAGGTTTATTTCATCACCGCCACGTGGACCATGCTCAATCGACCAGAGTTTCTGGCTTTTCTGATCAAATATCAGGCCTTGTGGATTACGGTGGCCATAGCTCCAGATTTCGTCCTTCTTATTTTTTTGATTAACAAAAGGATTATCGAACGGAATTTTGCCATCGAGTGTTAATCTTAGAATACAGCCCGCATGGTTGTTAAGGTTCTGGGCATTCTCGCGTACACCTCGGTCACCAATTGAAAAAAACACATGACCTTGCCCGTCAAAGGCAATGCGGCTGCCGAAATGTCGTCCTGTAGCTGATGCCGAGTCGGCCACCAGTAAATCCTGCCATTCAATCAGGCTCGTATTACTGATTTTTGCTCTTGCCAGTGTTGTTACATTGCCTGACGCGGCTGGTTTGCTATAAGTGAAATAAATCCATCCCTGCGAATGATACTTCGGATCGATGGCAACATCGAGTAGTCCACCCTGGCCATCTGCTGCGATATCGGGCAGGCCGCTCAGGCGACTTGTCTGGTTGTGATCCAGATCCAGCAAATATGCACTGCCTGAACGTATCGTGACAATGAGGGTACTGTCATCATAAAAGTCCATACCCCAGGGGATACCAGGTAACTGTGCGACTTCATCAATCTCGAATTCTACTGCGGCCGACGGCTTAGCCAGCAAAAACAAAATGATAAAAAAACCCCTTTTATATGAGGACATTCCCCCCCCTGTTGGCTATCTCTTTGCGAGCAATCCGGATTCTTCGATGACCTGTGCGCAGGCCGCTTCCTGGTGCGGCGCCATTAAATGTGTGCCAGCACAGCCTTTAATTTCAGAAAAACCCTGTAGTAATTCGGCACAAATAGCACGTCCTTCGGTCTTAATGCCTTTCAGACAGTTAACCCTGTTCAGTACGGCTTCTGCAGAGGCAGCATCAGGAGGTGATGTCTCAGCCGTCATCGCAAAATGGCCAGCACTAAGTACCTGTTCGAGTTTACTGGTAGTCAAATTCAGTCTTGAAA
>JAAEOZ010000460.1 GCA_024222685.1 Gammaproteobacteria bacterium
ACCCGATAACGATCCCGATTTCGATAGCGATCCAGTGGCAACGCGATATGCCGCAATGGGTCCCGGTCAGGAACCAGAGCCAGGGAAAAGTGTAAACCGAAAAATGAAGGATGCCCAAACACGATAAAAATGGTTTCCCTTTATACGCTACCTGAAAAATTTCTAGGAAACTTCAGTTGATTAATCTTCTCCTGATTTGACTATCATTAGTTAATATTCTACGAAAGCAATATTATACGATTGTGATGTAAAATTATTGGGTGATTTCAGGTTAATGCGCAAGAGGTCTGAAATAGGTTCAGCGTGGGTGCTTTCCCCGGCGACCAGTGAATTTCTCGACTCTGACGCAGCCTGGAACCCAGTCAGAGTTCGCTCTGAGGCTGTCAGCGAGCAGTTAGCCTAGCCCGCAAATAAGCGCTTATCCGGGCCTACATCCGGTCAATGCTTTCCTGTTTCAGTGGCTTCACCAACGCAGAACCCTGCCGGCAACCCAGTTCAGCGAACTGCCTGGTCATTTGATTTAGAACCTGCCATTTCCAGGCACACCATGCCGGTGTCAGCAAGACATTCTCCGCCGCTGTGCCGGTAAGCCTGTGATACACGATATCTTCAGGAGTACTAGTCACCATCTGTACCACAGTATCCACATAGGTTTCCTGAGACA
>JAAEOZ010000461.1 GCA_024222685.1 Gammaproteobacteria bacterium
ATTTCGAATCTAGTTGAATTGCTGCTTCGAGGTAGCGTACGGCTTTAGCAGAATCATCCACATTATGGCGCTGATAATGTTCCCAGCCAAGAAGGTAAGCATTATATGCATCGGGGTTAATATTTTTGGCCCTGGCGAGGTTGCTATCTTCCTGCCCGACAAGGGTGATCGAAAGGGCGCTCACGATACTTTTGGTGATCTTGTCCTGCATCGAAAAGACATCTTCGAGTGATCCGTCATAGCGATCTGCCCAGATATGACCTCCAGTAGTTGCGTCGATCAACTGGGCGTTTATACGCACCTGTTCGCCCGCGCGCTGTACACTACCCTCAAGCACGTAGCGCACTCCCAGGTCTTCAGCCACCTGCCGTACTTTCTTCTGCTGGCCTTTGTAAGAAAAAGATGAGTTGCGTGCAATAACGAAAAGGGCAGAGATTTTAGAAAGATCGGTAATCAGGTTCTCGGTCATGCCGTCAGCGAAGTATTCTTGCTCGGCAATACCGCTCATGTTGGTAAATGGCAGAACCGCGATAGAAGGTTTGTCGGGTAACGGGAACGCCATACGCTCCACAGAGGCCGGTTCTTCTTGCTGCACCTGTGCCTTAAACCAGTAAGCGATACCTCCAGCTATAACTATTGAAATAACAATAATCGCTACTATCAGTTTTGATTTCTTAGAGGATGCTTCGCGTTGGTTATCCTGTTGTGGAGCCGGAACCGATTGATTCGCACTCAACTCGACTCGATAAACTCGAACCGGATCATCGAACCCTTTCAGTACCTGTTCACCCAGACTATCCAGATCAAACGGCATACGCTTTGGTAACGCTTCGTGAAGTGCTGCGGTTATACACAACCCTCCGGGATCAGCAAGCTGCTCGACACGTTGTGCCAACACCACACCCGATCCAGTCACCGTGTTGTCGGCAATAACAACTTCGCCCATGGCAATACCGACCCTTATTGTGGGTCGCAGGTTGTCTTTTAAACGCGAAATCAAATAAGCGTGATCTGCCTGGAATGCGAGTGTGGCAGTTACAGCATCCGAAGGTCGCTCGAACTCAGCCAATAGTGCATCGCCGCGGAGTTCCAGAACACGGCCCTGATATTTTTCGATAGCCTGGCCGAAGCGACGAAAGGCATCCTGGATGCGTTCGTGAGCCAGTTGCTCATCTTTCTGAACCAGCGCGGTTGAACTTGCAACATCGGCATGCAAGATGACAGCAAGTTTGCCCGATAGACGATCCTTTGCCATTGATAGTCCAATAGAAAACAAAGTCAGCAGATATTATCACAGACTAAAACCTGAGCGTCTGCTGTTGGCCGTTTGCAGCTGCCTGTCTGGCGTATTTCAGCGTCTGCTATTGAGAAAACAAACCCTAAAATTCGATGAGTCAGCGAAGATAAGCGATTCAACTGAGACGATGGTAAATATTGATTTCCCCTTGTTTGTTTGGGTGAAATTTACCTTGTTTGGGTGATGAATCGTGCCCTTAGTAAATCGTATCATTGTCTTATGAAGATTTTATCGGATTAGGATTTGCACGCAGCAGAAAGCACAACTAAAAAAAGAAAACGTGTCAAATAAACTTGAAGCCATCTCAATAAGGTGGCTTTTTTTATGTTTGCCCGGTGTCC
>JAAEOZ010000462.1 GCA_024222685.1 Gammaproteobacteria bacterium
GCCCATCAGCAATTTTCTGAGCAGCCTGCTTTACTTCATCCTGCCTACCAACTGAAATTTCAGCCGGTACCACCGAACTATCGAGAATACCGTTAACATGGGTGTTTTCAGCTACCGCAAAACAATCTACATCACCATTTTGACTGCGACACAAAATAACCGAAACTTCTTTTTCCAGCTCTACTTTTTTCTCCAGCACGCAGGGCTGACGACCAACCGACTCAAATGCCGCTGCGAGTTCCTGCCATTCCTCACAAACCACCTGACCCTTACCATCGTATCCAAGTGTCGCGGTTTTCAATATAGCCGGAAATAGAAAGCTTTTTGCCAGTCCGATGTCATCATCATTTTCCACAGCCATAAAAGCAGCCGTATTAAGTCCCTGTGAAATCACAAACTCTTTTTCAAGTTTACGATTTTGCGCAATTCGTAATGCAGACGCAGATGGATATACCGACACCGACTGCGCAAGATAATCCAGCGCTGTAGCCGGGACGTTTTCAAACTCGGTACTGACCACCGCGCAATGTTCGGTCAGGTAATCAAGTGCCTGTTGATCATCATAAGCCGCACACAAATGATGGCTGGCCAGATCACCAGCGGGACTACTCGGGTCCGGATCGAGCACGACAACCTGATAGCCCATGGTACGCGCGGCGATCACAAACATGCGCCCCAGTTGCCCGCCACCAAGCATTCCAAGTGTTGCCGGGGGTAATATTGCCATCACTCGACCTCCGGAGGTAAGCTCATCTGCAATACCATCTGTTTTTGCTCCTCGCGAAACTGCATCAGTTTCATAGATAGGTCTCTGTCACTGGCAGCCAGCATCGAAACTGCAAACAGCGCCGCATTAATTGCCCCGGCATTACCGATAGCAAAAGTGGCAACCGGAATACCTTTGGGCATCTGCACGATAGAAAGCAGCGAATCCTGCCCTCGCAGATGCTCCGATGGTACTGGCACTCCGAGCACAGGTACAGTTGTATGCGCCGCCAGCATGCCCGGCAAATGTGCCGCACCACCAGCACCGGCTATGATGCAGGCAATGGACTGATCTTCGGCTGATTTGGCAAATTCCGCGAGTAAATCCGGGGTACGATGCGCAGAAACCACTTTAGCCATACAGCTAACACCGAAACGCTCTAGATACTGCACAGCATTGTGCATGACCGGCCAGTCACTATTGCTGCCCATGACCACTGCAACCACTGGTTTAGACATCATTTGCTCCGCTTCTGCATTTTGAAAAAGCGGACGATTATAACGCTTTTTGCTAGCAAAAGAACGAGTATAAATTGATAAATTATATTCAATTGAATATAATTTATCTGTGAACATAATCCTGAATCTACGACATCAGGCGGGCGTTACCCAACAGGAACTCGCCCAAATGGGGGGTACCTCTCAATCTACCATAGCTGCCTACGAGACGGGCGCCAAGTCACCAACACTTCGGACTATAGAGAACCTCGCCCGGTCCCAGAATTTGGAAATACAGGTGACATACCTGCCGAAAATGACAAGAGAAGATAAGCGCAGCCTTGCCTATCATCGTGCTATCGTAGACGCCCTTAATGAAGACCCCGATCCAGTATATGCCCGGGCCAGAAAAAATCTGGAAAAACTGAGCAATATGCATGCTTGCGCACGGCAACTGTTAGATCAATGGCGGCTCTGGCTGAATTTCCCCATCGAACGCCTGACAGAAAACATGCTCGACCCGAACCTGCAGGCCCGCGAGATGCGACAGGTTTCACCATTTTCAGGTGTGCTTAGCTCTGAACAGCGGAGCCGAATATTGCGACAGTTTCGAAAGGAGTATGAGATTTGAACAAGGTACAGTTCGAACACGCTATCCACGCGGCAGGAGCAATACTGGGTGACAACGAAGTATTAGTTATCGGCAGCCAGGCAATTCACGCTTCGATCGATTATAAACTTGAAGAAGCCGAGCGCTCGATTGAAGTAGATGTTTCCAGTCTCAACGATGCGGATGGAAGCAAAGCAGATCTGATCGACGGATCTATTGGTGAACTTTCAATTTTCCAGGATACTTTTGGCTATTATGCTCAGGGCGTTACACCCCAAACCGCAACTTTACCGGATGGCTGGAGAGATCGTTTAATCCCTTACCTGAGACCAGGTACCAATGGTGTAACGGCACTTTGCCTGGAACCACATGATCTCTGGTTATCGAAAGCGGTCGCGGCAAGACCTAAGGATAAAGAGTATTGTCGGGCCTTGATGGAACGGGGCCTTGTTGATGAAAAAACCCTGCGTCAAAGACTGGAAATGGTAGAAGATTTAAGCCCCGTGGTTCGAAAACAGGTTTCAGGTTTTATTAAGAGTGGGTGAAGCTACAGCGTAAAAGGGAAATCTCGGGCCAGTGTCAGGTTACTAATTCGTACTTTAGAAATACGCTGGTTGAGTATAGCCGGTTACCTGTATCGGTTGATTTACAGCAATGATCGAAGGGTTGATTCGAAAATGATTAGCGGTCTTTTCCAATAGTATTTTTTAATCTCAGGAATATGCCGACCAGAGGCCGACAGGTACCCTAAGCAGAAGTTAAATCGATAAAACACAGGTATGGTGATAGGATCTTATGTTAAGGCATAACATTGGTGACTGATATGGCTAAAGGCTACTGGATTGGACATGTAGATATTTCCGACCTGGACGGTTACAAAAAGTACCAGGAAGCTAATGCAAAACCATTTGCAAAATATGGAGCTAAGTTCCTTGTTCGCGGTGGAGAAAGTGAAATTGTCGAAGGAGAATTTCGCTCTCGATCAGTGATTATAGAGTTCGGCAGCTATGAAGACGCCGTAAACTGCTATCATTCGGAGGATTATCAAAGTGCCAAATTGTTACGAGAAAATGCAGGCAAAGCAAATATAATAATTGTAGAGGGTTACGGCGGCCCTCAACCTGCTTAGATCACTGAACACTTTAGCAAAGAAACCAGCCTGGGATCGATTTGGTTTAACATATGACGTTTGCTACCTTAAAGGTCGATCTAGGTCGATTGGGCAGTATTTCAACATTCTCTAGATGACCGCATAGGTGCGTTCAGAGACTTAATTAACCGGCAAAATGCAGGTATCACGAATGTCAGCTTATTGGTGAAAGCCGTCTATTCAATTCTCAGAAAGCGTTGGTCGATATGATGCCTGCATTTGTCGATAAAACTTACTTACAGGAACGACCGCTATATCAACAGGCTGTGTGTAAACTATTTGCAAAAAAATAAAGTGGTGAATGAGCGCAACAATTTGATCAAAATTCACTATAGATGTGGTTTATGGGATACGAATTTGGCGTATTTTAATACCGCTATTGGGAAATAACTTTTTACTCGAACTAACTTTTCGAGTTTTCACGCGGCCTGTCAAATAAGCGACCGTTGCTAATAGTGATTAAATTGGCTCTTCACGACCCACAAAAGCCATTCAGGTATGCAGCCTTTAAAAACAAGTTTGTGGTGATGCCGGTCGTTCACCATCTCCACAATGAATAGGAGCCGTCGGCACATCACGGCCACTTGCCTCAACTCGGGA
>JAAEOZ010000463.1 GCA_024222685.1 Gammaproteobacteria bacterium
AATGCGACACTTGATAACCGGTTTCCTCGAGTTGATGCAACATGTCGGACGCAACCTCGACGTCGTCTTCGACAAACAGGATGCGGCCTTCAAAAAATACCGGGTCGAGGTGAAGATCGATGAAATGCACGATCTGGTCTTCGATCTGGTGTTCATTGAGCTCATGGATCACGCCGTCAACGCGAACCTCGAGTTGTTCCGATTTGAGTTCACTGTTTTCAGTCAGAAAGAGGATCGGCGTGTTCTGCTGGCTTCTATGCTGATTGCAATAGGCAACGAAGGCCTCGCCCGACCCGTCTTTCAGGTTCTGATTGACGCAAATGATGTCATAGGACTCAGAGTCCGCGTAGAGCCGAGCCGATACGATACTGTCGCCGCTGTCGCAGGTAAAACCTTGCTCAGCCAGCGTATGCGACAGCAGATCCCGGTATGTCTGATTATTCTCTATTATTAGTGCATGCATAGTCATTAGGTACGGAAAGCCGCCATTGTTTTTAACTATCGGCTGCCGATCGAGTTTCTTAAGTATTTTTAAAGATACATTAACAGGGGTTATTTTGGGCTGGCCGATTGTCTTCAAAATACGATTCTGCTATCGTTTCCTTCCAACCTACGTTAGCTAATTCCACTCAACTCGGGGCCTATGAGCCGATTCATATTTATTACTGGTGGTGTTGATTCATCACTGGGCAAGGGCATTGCATCTGCCTCACTGGGCGCTTTACTTCAGGCACGCGGACTCAGCGTGACCCTGATAAAGCTCGATCCTTACATCAATGTAGACCCGGGGACCATGAGCCCGTTTCAGC
>JAAEOZ010000464.1 GCA_024222685.1 Gammaproteobacteria bacterium
CTCCTGTTATCGCTGAGGGTACGAAAGGCAAACTCGGTCGACCAAGAAAATACGGGATGCGGCTCGGCAGTGTCGATCAGTGCGCTGCCATCTTCAGGGAGCAGGCACAAGCCTTCTCTGTCTTTCTCTATGGCAAGCAACGCCAGGTTCAGGCCTTTACGCAGATTGTCATGCTCAAGACCCTGAAATGTCCGATACGCGTGGTTTGGGTCTATAGACGGTCGCGGTATGTTGCCTTGTTTACGACCGACCTCACGCTCTCTGTCGAACAGATCATTGAGTACTATGGTGCACGCTGGAAGATCGAGTCGGGCTTCAAGGAGATCAAACAGGAGATCGGCAGCGCAAAATCACAGACTCGCAATGCGGATGCCGTGATCAATCACCTCAACTTTTGTATGATGGCAGCCACATTGACTTGGATTTATGCAGATCGGTTGCAGTGTGAACCTGATCGTCGATATAAGATCCGGGGCCGCTCCAGTTTTGCTTTCTCTGATGTGCGAAGGATTATCGCGGAGGCTGCATTGGATCCAGGTTTTCAATCGATTTGCCCTCGTCCGGTGCAAACAGCGCAAAATTCTTTTGTCAAAACGCTTTTGCGCATGGTGGCTTGATGGAGCGCTGATTGAGAATATAAAATTTCTAGGAAACTTCAGCTCTATATAAAGCGCGTAGAAAACACAGGGTTTATAAAAAACCTGTCAATCCTGAAAAATTCTGCTAATCCTCTTAATAAAATGC
>JAAEOZ010000465.1 GCA_024222685.1 Gammaproteobacteria bacterium
AATATGGTGTGACAAACAGCAGACTTGGTAAGCGTCTCGACTTCGGTAATAAATATTCGATCGCCAAGATAAAACACCACGCCTTTGTATTTGAATCGGTTTCGGTGTGAGTCACTTTTTTCCTTGTCCCACAAGTGTTCGGTGTTATTCGAGTAGAACCGGTCTTTATACCGAAAAATATGGACCAGGCTGCGAACCAGGTGGCCCGGAAATCCGAGCGCGTGAAAATGGCTATAGTAGTAACCCTCGTAACGGGCTAACGCCTCGACAGAACCGGGTAGCGTATCGATGACTTTTTCTATTTCACTGCTCGCCGGATCAATGTCTTGCTGGAAAGATTCTGCGACAACCTGTCCAAATGCCTCGGGTGCCAGGTTTAACTGCTCTTCAGACAGCTTAAAAAACTGGCAGACCCGACTTAAATTATGCTTCGAGGGATAGATTTTGCCGCTTAGATACTTATTGAATTGCTGCCGATTCATTTCCAGCGATCGGCAGACATGCGCGACCGAGCGATACTGGCCGCAGATCAGGCGTAAATTGACCGAAAAGTTTTGATTCGACATGACGCCACTTTCAGCTACAGCGAAATTACGAACCCGCAGATTAACACTTAAGCCTGCAGATTTATAATTGAAAAAATGATGG
>JAAEOZ010000466.1 GCA_024222685.1 Gammaproteobacteria bacterium
CCGACTGGATAACATACGATCAGTTTGTCGATCGGATACGAAACCATCACCACGAGGGTTTTAGCGGCTTAATAACCGGTGTCAGTAAGTCCAGCCACTCTTTCCAGATAGGCTTCGTGAATGGCAATATTGTATTACTAAGTTATCGTATTTTTAGAGGGCAACAGGCACTCGAAAAAATTGCTCAGATAAAAAAAGCGCGAATAACCGAGCACCACACACCGGATATAACCAATATAACAATTCCGCAACCAGATCTTCCAGATATCAATACGATACTTTCTCGTTTGACAACTAACCTGGATGATAATTACGAGCCAGATTTATCCGAAATTATCCCTGCCCAGCCCCACAGATCCGACTTGAAGAGTGCTGCCACTCCGGCTACGACGCTTCAGCAGATACCCGATAGTAGCAAGCTGGCAGATATCAAATCTGCAGCGAATCATCATTTTGGACCGATCGGTGCTATGGTCTGTGATGAATATCTTTCCGATTCAAATCTATCGTCGACTGAACTGTCCGTTCTGTTGCATAAAATTGCCGAGGATGTCGGGGCTAACGATAAAGATACTCAGGCTTTTCTACATAGCGTTTCCTGAATCAATACCACTGATTTTTTGTGGGACTGGATTCCATTTAATACCACCGAAATTTCTGCATGCGTCTAAAAACAGTTTTACCCCGAGCCTGGCAGCCTGATTTTCTATATAACTACGCTCCAGTTCTGGCGCTTGTTCAAGCCGAATTGAAGCGATAATATCGCCAGCATCAAAAGCATCATTTAGAAGATGAAGACTAACCCCAATATGTTCTGCGCAATGCTCAATCTGTTGTCCGACTGGGTCTCTACCGCGATAGGCCGGTAGAAGAGATGGGTGTATATTCATAGCAGCTTTCTTCACTGCGTTACAAACCTGAACAGATATTTTATACGGCCAACAGGCAACCAGTAAAAAATCAAAGTTTTCAATTGTCAGACATTCCAGTAATTCATTAATCCTGTTTTCGGGCGCATATGAGACAGGGATGTTTAGATTCTTTGCGTGGCTTACCAGTCGATTCTGTGTCACCGGCGGCATGACTTTCAACTCAAGATCGGTTTTTAGCTGGCTCGCTGGATATTCTGGGATAACAATCCTGCCCGGCAAGCAATTCAGTCTCTGTAAATTGTCAAAAACGGATAGCGTAAAGCTCGCTCTAGTACCGAAAAAAACAAACTTGTCCACAATTAGTCATCACATGGCTGCTTTCGAAAGCAGGCATTATTCTCCAATGCATCGCAAAAGCCGAAAAACTGTAAATTTTCTATCCGTTGTGGGTAGAGCACACCGTTAAGATGATCAAATTCGTGTTGTACTACTCTAGCGTGAAAATCGCTTGCCTGTTTATCTACGACATTGCCATTCTGGTCCACACCTCGATAGCGAATATGACGAAACCTCGGCACTAGTCCGCGCATGCCGGGCACACTCAGGCAACCCTCCCAATCCGACTCAATTTCCTCGTCGAGCATATCAATTACTGGATTGATTAATACTGTCTCTGGCACAGCAGGCGCGTCAGGATATCTCGGGTTAGTCTGATAGCCGAAGACCACAACTCGTCTATTGACCCCGATTTGTGGAGCAGCAAGCCCTGCCCCGTTTTCTGCAGCCATTGTGTCCCACATATCCTGCAAAAGGCTACTGAGATCAGGAGTATCGAAATCTTCCCATTCTTTAGATTTTTCGAGCAAACTTGGCTCCCCCATTTTTAACACTTTACGAATTGCCATATTTTCTCTACAGAGTACTAAGCCGGTTGCCTGATCGATTTAATAGCAAACCAGGACACTGAAATCAACAGTACCGCACCACCGATTAAGGTATTTTCAGAAGGTGTTTCACCTATAACCATCCATACCCACAATGGTCCAAGTATCGCTTCCAGCAGAAATACCAGCTGGACCTCCGCCGAGCTGGTAAATCTCGGCGCTACTGTCAGACATAAAAATGCCAACGGCACCAGTATAAAACCAATGATGCCAATGTATATAAACTGGGTTTGAGTCACCTCTACTGTCGGCATCTGCAGCCAGCCATAACAGGCCAGCATCAGGCTACCTATGATGACTGAAGGAACGAGATCAATGCTCTTTCGAAAGCGAACCAGAACTGCGCTGCATGCGGTACTAAGTGCACAGACCAATGCCAGTAAGTCACCTGTCAGACCATCCGATTGATAACTTCCAACGCCAATAATAAAAATGCCCACCATTGAAAAAATGATTACAACCCAGGTAACCGGACGTTGCTTTTCCCTTAATAAAATCCAGCATAAAAATGCCGCAAATACCGGAGCAGAAGATAGAATTACGAGCGTGTTGGCGACAGATGTTATTTGAATTGAATGGATAAAGGTAATATTCGTAATAGCATAGAGAAACCCATTCACGATACCGGCCCATCCAACTGCCGATAACACTCCCCACAGGCGATTTCGGTAATAAAGCACCAGAATTACGGTTATGGTCAGCACTGGTAATAATCCACGATAAAAGATAAGCGTTAAATCATCGAGTTTCAGCAATCGAATCAATAAACTGTCCGGGCTTAGTATGAGCACACCAGCAAAAGAAATTAAAAGTCCACGATTGTGACTACTTATCTGCATCAGCAAGTCGAAAGGAAAACAGCCGCTGATTATACGTCTCGCAAGACTGGAATCGACTATCTGTTGAAGCAAATATAAGTAAAATGGTAAATTTTGTGTCGAGACACCGAGCTATGCCTTTATCGCCCGCTACTGATCGAAAACTTGCCCATACACGAGTCGTCACCTGTACTGGATATCGACGAAATGATGGTCTGTGGGATATCGAAGGGCGCATCGTCGACACCAAGCCTTACGGATTTCCAAACCGTGACCGTGGCGGCAGGATTGAAGCCGAGGAAGCCCTGCACGACATGTCTATACGGCTCACGGTAAATAACAGTCTCGAAGTTAAAGCGGTAGAAGCCATCATTGATGCTTCTCCGTATAATTACTGTAAGAGTGTTACCGATATCGCCAATAATCTAGTCGGCCTAAGTATTGCACCTGGGTGGGCTGCCCGATCAAAAATTGCAATGGGGAAAAATCGGGGCTGTACCCATTTAACTGAATTACTGGGCCCGATTGCGACAACAGCCATACAAACACTGACTAGTGAAAGAATGAAAAAGCAGCATTCGGACGTTGATAACCGTAATAACAACCATTTAGATGATCGCTGGGACCGTAAATCGCCGTTTATAGACAGTTGTTACTCTTTGGCAGCAGATAGCCCGGTCGTTGAAATCCACTGGCCTGATCAGTATCAGTCATTACCTGTGGATGGCAATTCTGACTCATAGAACTGTCTGAAGCGCTTCGTTGAAATATATATACCCTTTGGAAATCGACAGGCGGTGGTTCAATTTTGATTAAAAATCTGCTAGATTTTACGCAAGTGAACGTCAGGGAAGAGATATGGAAACCAATATTCACACTATTACCGCAAGTACCAACGAACTGTTGGCCAAACTCAACAATGTCATGAACCAGTCTAATCTGGTACGAGAAATAGTCGATAAAAGCGAAGCTCTGTGGAATCTCGAACAGTCCATCGGCTATTCAACAGAGACTCAAAATTTACGCAACGAAATTGCCCGCCTGGAAGATTTACTCCGTATTATTCGTCAATAAATCCTGTCAGACTAATCATCAGGTTTTAGTAACTATGTCTGCCATAGGACATTATGCTTTGCATAGCTTCTAGTATTCGAAGCACTGCGAATTATTACATGCTGTAAGAGCATTCTGGAGTAATACCTATCCCCGCCAATCCAGAACTACCTTGCCACTGGAGCCGTCATTCATCTCGTGAAAGCCTGTTTCAAACTGACTGGCGGGAAGGTGATGCGTAATGACGTTGCGAACATCCAGGCCATTTTGCAACATCGCAATCATCTTATACCAGGTTTCAAATATTTCACGACCATAAACACCTTTTATGGTGATGGCTTTGAACACGATACGAGACCAGTCAACTGGCGACTTTCCGGGTGGGATGCCCAGTAAGGCAATCCGACCGCCCATGACCATCGCTTCGATCATCTGATCCATGGCGTTTTGGCTACCAGACATTTCCAGTCCTACATCAAAACCCTGTTTTAACCCCAACTCAGCGATAACATCGCTAAGGCATTCTTCAGAGGGATTGACCGGGCGTACATCCGCAACTCTGGCAGCCAGCTCAAGCCGATCACCATTAATATCAGTAATGACGACATGCCTCGCACCCGCATATCTCGCAACTGCCGCGGCCATAATGCCAATGGGCCCAGCGCCGGTAACCAGCACATCCTCTCCGATCAAATCAAAACTGAGCGCTGTATGCACAGCATTGCCGAGTGGATCAAGAATTGATCCAATATCATCATCGATATCATCGGGTAAAGGTACGACATTAAACGCTGGCAAGCGTAAATACTCGGCAAATGCACCCGGTTCGTTAACACCTATGCCACGTGTTTCCGGATCGAGATGAAATTTTCCAGCGCGCGACTGCCTGGAGTGTTTACCTATTAAATGGCCCTCCCCGGAACAGCGTTGACCGATCTTCAAATCTTCCACAGCCGACCCCATAGCTACAATTTCTCCGGCAAATTCATGTCCTGTTATTAGCGGTACAGGAATGGTTTTCTGCGCCCATTCATCCCACTTCCAGATATGCAAATCGGTGCCGCAAATAGCGGTTGTGTTAATACGTATTAGAACATCGTCAGTTCCAATCTCGGGAACCGGCATCTCTTTCATCCAGATACCGGGCTCAGGCTTTGCTTTAACTAATGCTCGCATGGTTTGATTCATGACAGCACTCCTGTTTGCCGACCCGCCTTAGCGAAAGCCTCTAATGCGAAGTCCAGGTCGTCGTGGCTTAGAGCAGCGTTCATCTGGGTACGAATTCGGGCCTGCCCCATGGGCACGACAGGATAGAAAAAACCGGACACATAAACGCCCAGTTCAAATAGCTTTGCTGCCATTTCCTGAGCAAGCTTTGCATCGCCTAACATCACCGGCACGATCGGGTGTTCACCTTCCAGTAAATAAAATCCAAGACTCGACAGACCATCTCGCCAGTACCGAGTGTTGTCAAATAATCGGCTTCGCAAATCATCACCGTTTTCTATCAATTCCAGTGCTGCGATGCCCGCTGTTACTACCATCGGTGGTAGTGAATTTGAAAACAGATAAGGCCGGGCGCGTTGGCGAAGTAAATCTACTACTGCCTGAGGTCCAACGATGTAACCGCCAATAGCGCCACCCAGCGCCTTACCCAGAGTACCCGATATTATATCGACGTCGACTCCAAAGTGTGCCGCAGTGCCAGCCCCTTTCGGTCCCATAAACCCGGTCGCATGACAATCATCAACCATAACAATTGCTTCGTATCTTTCAGCTAATGTGGTAATAGCCGGCAAGTTGGCCAGATAGCCATCCATAGAGAAAACACCATCGGTTGCAATCATGATAAACCGAGCACCATTATCTCTGGCAACTTTTAATTGAGCTTCCAGATCGGCCATATCTGAATTTGCATAGCGATAACGTTTCGCCTTACACAATCGAATACCATCAATAATCGAAGCATGGTTGAGTGAATCGGATACGATAGCGTCATCGGCGCCGAGCAGAGGTTCGAATAAACCACCATTGGCATCAAAGCATGCAGCAAAAAGTATTGCATCGTCCTTACCCAGGAAATGTGCCAGGCGTTGCTCCAGTACTCGATGAATATCCTGGGTACCGCAGATAAATCTAACCGACGCCATGCCATAACCATGCTCATCGAGTCCCTGCTTTGCTGCTTCGATTAAGCCAGCATGGTCTGCTAGCCCAAGGTAATTATTAGCACATAAATTAACGACACTGTCGCGCTGCTGTCCATTATCAGTTACTCCAATGTGGGCTCCCTGAGGCGATGTAATTTGACGTTCTCTCTTCAACAGCCCAGAACTTTCAATATCTTTCAATGTATCCGACAGGCAGGTTAGAAATTGAGTTGTCATGATTTTCTCAGCAAAAATTGAATAACCAGAGTAATAGCAGGTGGATGTTTATATACTGGAATTTTATACTCATTAGCTCCAAAGGTGCTTCTTTTATCTAAGGCAATCTGCTAAATATCAAAAAATTCTTCTTATTATTAAACAAATTTGAGAATAATTTTCTTCTACACTAACAGGAATTCTGATGGGTTCGTACACGCTAGATCATTTAGACAGGAAAATCGTCCATGAATTGAAAGATGATGCCCGTATTAGTAATGCCGAACTTGCACGACGTGTTGGGTTATCGCAGTCACCTTGTTGGACAGGTGTAAAAAATCTGGAAGACAGGGGCGTCATATCCGGGTATCAGGCCGTTGTTAGCCAAAAAGCACTGGCAGAGGTGAAATAATGATGGTGCAGGTATCGATGGATCGGCACAATGATAAAAGGTTTTCCACGGCCGAATTGGCGATTCGCAATCTGCCTGAGGTTTTTGAGGCCCATTTATGTGCTGCTGAATTTGATTTTCTTATCAAGATTTCGGTAAAGGACACCAGAGAGTTTGAGCAGTTTCTGAAGCAGAAAATTTATAAAATCCCAGGCATTAAGAATGTTCGGTCAATATTGTGTATCCGGGATATATTGAAGGAAGTCGAGGCTCAGAGTTAGTTTTGTTTTTATTTGAAAGCGTTAGGAAGGACCTCGCAGAGGTTCTTGAACACTCCAGAGCCAAATCCTCGAAAGTCACGATCCATCAATTTTCTCGGAACTTATGCCCGTAGCAGATATTTACCACTTTTCAAGTTTTAATTGAACTGAACTTGATCTACGTCAATTTAGACAATAATCAAATTCTCTGCAACACATCTAACTTCAGGTAAGTCTATATTTGCCGATAACTAGAGGAATCACTTGTCAGGTCAACCGATTATGAATTTTGTCGCGCAACTCAAATTAACCCATAAGCTCCTTCTGCTGGTTACCATCCCCATTGTGGTCACGCTGGGTTTTGGTTTGTATCAATCTTACAACGCATTTCGCCTGCAGGCCCAAAGCGAAAAACTGGAGCATTTGGTCGATTTCGGTGTAAAAGCCAGCAATCTGGTTCACGAAATACAGAAAGAACGCGGCATGACGGCGGGTTTCATCGGCAGCAATGGGAAAAATTTTGCTGATAAAATCGTCGATCAGCGCAAAGCTACCGATGAAAAACTCGCCATCTTCAATCAGTTCTTATCGAAGTTTGATATAGGAGATATCAATCCCGAGTTTGCGCAGGATACCCATGGCGTGCTGCAAAATTTAACCAAACTCGATGAGAAAAGGCAATCCGTCAATAAGCTTGCCATTTCGTTAGGCGAGGCGCTTGCCTACTACACCGCCAGCAATGACGTCCTGTTAGGATTAATTGAACAAGTATCTTACCTGGCTCCAAGTAAAGAAATCGCATCAATGATTTCAGCATATGCTAATTACCTGCAGAGTAAAGAACGTGCTGGAATTGAGCGAGCTGTTCTTACCAATGTTTTTTCCAAAGATCAATTCACTGGCAATCTGTTTAATCGTTTTACATCACTGGTGAATACGCAGGAAATATATACCCGTATTTTTCTTTCAATGGCAAGGGATAAAGATATTGACTTTTATTACGCTACCATGGTTGGTGAATTTATTGACGAAACAGCCGGAATGCGAGCTTTAGCCATGAGTTCAGCCAGTCGAACCTCTTTGATTAATGAATTAAGTAAACTTGTCGGTTACGGTGGCATTATTCACAGTTTTAAAAACTATGTTTTGAGAGGCAGCGAAAAATACCGCAAGGCGATTGAGTCTAAAATCCC
The DNA here is from genome assembly GCA_024222685.1 of Gammaproteobacteria bacterium. Lineage (GTDB taxonomy): Bacteria > Pseudomonadota > Gammaproteobacteria. The sequence continues at coordinate 7,898 of JAAEOZ010000466.1, forward strand.
AGCTGCGAATAAAATTCTTGACGAGTACCAGAGTTTACCGGGGGTATCAGACCTGGTCAGGAAAGATATCCAAACGGTCAGGAATATGCTTGATTCCTACCGAAAGGCAGCTGAGACCACAACGCTCATGCTCAAGTCAGGGTCTTCCGTGAGTAATATTGATGCAGTCATTAAAATCAGTGACGGACCAGCCATCAAAGCAATCGAAAGGCTTGGCAAGGGTAATTTTAATATCGACCCAGGCTACTGGTTCGAGATGCAAACTGGCAAAATCAATTTACTCAAAAAGGTAGAGGATAACCTGTCAACTGGTCTCGCAGGTACTGTTTCTGAGTTCAAATCGGCAGCATTAGCCAATCTCATTACTACGTCTTTGATCGCCCTGCTCGGAACCCTGGTCTCTATCATCCTGGCAGTTTTAATCAGTCGTAATCTACAACATCAAATCGGCGGCGAGCCATCAGAAATCGAAAATATTGCAAACCAGATAGCTGAAGGCTCATTGAGCTACGAAAACAAAGAAGGCGCAGTAACCGGTGTATATGCTGCTATGATAACCCTGCAACAAAAACTCAAAAAGATTATCGAAACCGATATCCAGAGTATCGTCGAAACCGCACGCCAGGGCGATTTGAGCAAACGTATCGAGCTTGATGACAAATCTGGTTTTTACAAAAGGCTTGGAAAAGGTATCAATGACCTGGTGGAATCCAACGAAGCGATTGTCGAAGACACGGTTCGTGTACTTGCCGCACTGGCAAAAGGTGATTTAAACCAGACCATTACACGAGATTACCAGGGCTCTTTTAACCAGCTCAAGCAAGATGCCAATAGCACAGTCGACAAACTCAGGCAAGTCATCGAACGAGACATACAATCAGTTACCGATGCCACGCTAAGGGGTGATCTGACTCAGCGCATCGATCTGTCGGATAAACAGGGTTTATTTAAAAGCATGAGTTCGGGAATAAACCAGCTCGCCGAATCCGTCAGCGACATTTTTAAAGACGTATCCGATACCATGAATAGTATGTCTCAGGGCGATCTGACACAACCGATCGAGAATAACTATCACGGTCAGTTTGACGATCTTAAAAACGATATAAACAAAACTATAGGGCAACTGGAGAGTGTAGTCACCGGTCTCAACGAATCGAGTGATGTCGTCAGTTCGACGTCGCAGGAAATATCCGAAGGCAACAATAGCCTTTCCGGCAGGACCGAGGGCCAGGCGAGTGCCCTGGAGCAAACCGCAGCCACAATGGAAGAACTGACCAGTACAGTACGAGATAATGCCAACAATACCGAGCAGGCAAATCAACTCGCCGTCAATGCAAAACAGACCGCTGAAAAAGGCAGTGGTGTGTTAAGCGAAGCTTCAAAGGCGATGGAAGAAATCAATCAGTCCAGTCAGAAAATATCGGAAATTATCGGCGTCATTGACGAAATCGCATTTCAAACCAATCTGCTGGCGCTTAATGCTTCAGTTGAAGCTGCTCGTGCAGGGGAACAGGGCCGTGGTTTCGCTGTGGTTGCCACCGAAGTACGTAACCTGGCCGGCCGTAGTGCGGTTGCCGCAAAGGAAATTAAGGATCTGATATCCGACAGCGTTACCAAGGTCAAAGTTGGCGTCGAACTCGTAGACCAGTCTAACAATGCTCAACTGGAGATTATCGACGGAATTACAAAAGTAGAAAAAATTATGGCTGAAATTTCCAACTCCAGTCAGGAACAGTCCAATGGTATCGAACAGGTAAATACGGCTGTCAGCAGCATGGATTCCGGCACCCAGCAAAATGCCGCTTTGGCGGAGCAGACATCGGCTGCCGCGATGTCTCTCACCGAACAGGCCAAAGAAATGAACAAGATGATGGGGTTCTTCACTGTTTCTAAAACCTCCCGGCCCAATGTCACTGCAAAGGTAAGCCCGGGAACTGCTAAACCACAAAGCAAAAAAGATAAGGAGGAAATTAAGGATAAGCCACCACTCAAGATGGTCGCTAGCGGCTCTGTTGATGATGAGGACTGGGAAGAGTTTTGAACGGTATTCCAGCGAAAATAAGCGTTATTGGCAGTTAGGATGTGTGTGATGGTGCCGGGGCCGGAATCGAAGCGGCACGGTATTTCTACCGAGGGGTGATTAATCTCTAACTCCTAAATTCGAAGAATATCTACACAGGTTACTTGATCAGCTATGATCCAGTGGAATATAACTTAGTTATGCAAACCATTGTCGAATTGCCCGAATTTCAAAAACCATAACGAGCTGGCAAAATTTACCCGGCTATACGATGAAAGTACTCGCGGGCCATTATGGGGTACACTATTCGACGATCAATAAAAACATTCAGGATTAAGAGGATTCAAGAATCAGGGCCTGACCCCCAGATTTGCCAAATTCGTGTGCAGATTGGAGACGGTTAAACTATTTGCAGCCGATTTTTCTGATTCAATCCTTCTAAAACCATCATTATGGAGTAAATCGAAATGAACGATAATCTGATTCGTCTTTATCCGGATTGGATACCGGTAATAGAAAACGAACCAAACGGCAAAAATTTCGAAAAAGTCAATCGTCCGGAATTTGGATACTGCATAGTGTGTAAAACCCATTTTAATCCCGGTGAAATGATTGCTCGTATTTACGGCGGCATCATCAGACATACCGCCGAATTACACACGGTACAAAAAAGCCATGGAGTGCATATCTATGATGAATGGTTTACAGGTTTGGTATTACATTCCTGTGACCCGAATACCTACTTTAACCAGGAAGAGGAAACATTTGTCGCTATTAAGGAGATTAATTCAGGAGATATCGTGACTTGCGACTATCAGGTGACGGAAGACTTTTTGGCGAGATCATTTGAGTGCAAATGTGGTGCTGAGAATTGTCGAGGACTGATGAAGAGAAAGTTGGGATGCCAGGTAGATTGAATTACAAATTAAGTCTACTGTCACAAAACTCCTGGAAACTATCGAAAACGGCCATTCTCCTACAAATTTTTAATTATTTTAACTGAATCGAAATAAACTGTAACTCATTGATCCATATGGTGCCCGGGGCCGGAATCGAACCGGCACGGTATTTCTACCGAGGGATTTTAAGTCCCTTGCGTCTACCAATTTCGCCACCCGGGCTTCGGGGGAGCTTTTTTATTATCTTTTTCCTAACTACTATCTCAGTAGTCCTACGACTACCGTCTACCACAACACCACCCGCGCTTTGGGGCTTAACCAAAAAAAATGGAGGCTGAGGGCGGAATCGAACCGCCGTCGACGGCTTTGCAGGCCGCTGCATGACCACTCTGCCACCCAGCCTTTGGGTCGGTCATATTACTGTAAATTGCTTCAAAGACCAAAAAAAGCCCCGACGTGGTCGAGGCTGTAAAACTGGAGCGGGAAACGAGATTCGAACTCGCGACCCCAACCTTGGCAAGGTTGTGCTCTACCAGCTGAGCTATTCCCGCAAAAGAGCCGCTATTCTATAGATTCGCCTTAAACTGTCAACCCGGATAAGGCTGATTTCCAGGCTTAATTTCATCCATGCTTGCGAATCACCGGCCAGGCTGCTCGCAGGTAGATAAACATCGAAACCAGGGTGAAAACAGCGGCCAGGAAATAGAATCCGAGTCCAATTTCAAATATGGGAATATCATTGAATGGCTCAGCATAAATCATTAAAAACAGGGAGAACAACTGGGCCGTAGTCTTTGCTTTACCAATAAATGAAACCTTAACAACTGTGCTTTTTCTAAGTTCAGCCATCCATTCTCGCAACGCTGATATCGATATCTCGCGGGCAACAATAATGATAGAAGGTAACGCGATATAAATGCTCGGATGCGTCTGAACAATCAGGATAATTGCTACAACTACCATTAACTTATCAGCAACAGGATCAAGGAAGGCACCAAACGATGATTCCTGTTTTAGAATACGGGCCAGATAGCCATCAACCCAGTCGGAGAAGCTGGCGAGTGCAAAAATAGAGGCTGCCACCAGATTAGACCAGGCAAATGGCAGGTAAAACACGATCGCAAAAAGCGGAATTAGCGCAATTCGAAAAAATGTAATAATGGTTGGCAGGGTAAGTCTCATTTCAGGACGCTTTAATTTCAGGCGTGAAAACTATCATATATTGATTGAGCGGTCTCTCGATTAATTCCTTTTATTTGCATGAGCTCTTCGACGCCTGCAGACTGCACACCCTGTAACCCACCGAAGGTATTTAGTAACATTTGTCGTTTTCGTATGCCTATACCGGGGATTTCCTCAAGCCTTGATGTCTTGCGTTGTTTTGCCCTGGCCTTTCGATGGCCGGTAATTGCAAATCGATGTGCTTCGTCGCGAATTTGCTGAATAAACAATAGTGCAGGTGAGTCGAGTTTGATGATCAGGGTATTTAGTCCTTCATCAATAATATCTTCATAACCGGCTTTGCGCTCCACACCCTTTGCAACGCCGAAAACTCGCAGGTTATGTTTTACATCAAATAAATTCAGCGCCTCAAAAACTTCCAGCGCCATGCTCAGCTGACCTTTACCACCATCGATAAATACCAGGTCCGGGAGCAAAGCAGCCTCGTGTCGCCGTTTGCTATAGCGTCTTTCAAGCACCTGTTTCATCGCGGCATAATCATCACCGGCGGTAACGTCTCTGATGTTGTAGCATCGATATTCTGATTTGATTGCACCTTCTCGACCAAACACTACGCAGGATGCTTTGGTCTGCTCTCCCATAGTGTGACTGATATCAAAACATTCTATGCGTTCTGGCTGCTGTTCAAGCTGAAGCATCTCAATCAGTGACTGGTAGCGTTTATTTAAATGACTCGCCGATAACAGATGCGACTCCAGTGCCTGATTCGCATTGTTCAACGCATTTTCCAGTGCCCGCTTGCGCTTGTTGCGAACCGAAGGGGATATTTTTACCTTGAGTTGATGAATTTCAGTAAGTGTGGTCTCGACAATTGTCCTGTCGGGAATGGTATGGCTGACAATGATTTCTGCCGGAGACGGGTGACGCGAATAATGCTGCATAATAAAGGACTGTAACAAATCCTCTTCCTGTGATGAGAGCCTGACCCGACTAATAAATGGCTTGTTACCAAGCGATGTGCCATTACGAATCATAAACAGTTGTATGCAGCAGACATCCTGGTTGACTACACAGGCAAGAATATCAATATCACTTTTAAAACCCGTAACGAACTGCTTTTCGGTAACCCTGCGTAGCATTTCAATTCGGTCTCTTATTGCCGCAGCCTGTTCAAAATCGAGTTGGGCCGAATAATGTTCCATCTGCGCCACCTGTTGCTCTATCAGTGTATCGCTTTCACCTTCAAGAAACAGTCGCGCCTGATCTATCTGTTTACTGTAACTATCCTCATCGGTATGACCGACACAGGGCGCAGTACAGCGCTTGATCTGGTATTGAAGGCAGGCACGACTTCGGTTTTTCATGGCCGAATCTTCACAATTGCGAAGTTGAAACATGCGCTGTATATGATTAATCGTATAGCGGATCGATCCTGCGCTGGGAAAAGGACCAAAAAAAGTACCCTTGCGGGGATCGGTTTTACCGCGATACACTCTTAAGCGCGGGAACTCATGATTACTCAGACAGATATAAGGGTAGCTCTTGTCGTCACGAAACAGGATATTGTAGTAAGGGTTTAAATTTTTAATTAAGTCGTTTTCGAGGAGTAATGCTTCACTCTCGGTGCGCGTATTGATCACCTCGATCTGTGCAATTTTACTGACAAGAGTTAGAATTCGCGTCGACAGGCCTGTTTTGCGGAAATAGCTACTAAGTCTTTTTTTGAGGTTTCTTGCTTTACCAACATAAATAACTTTCTGGTGGCTATCGAGCATTCGGTAAACACCCGGTTTGGTGCTTACGATCGCGAGAAAAGCCGCCGAATCAAATTTATTCTGATCATTCATGACTGCCTGGAAAGAAAATGAATGAACACACCAGGCATAGTTTAGTCAGAGTGCGCGAACTCAACCATGCCCTGCTCTACTGCAATTTTGATTAAATCGACTTCGCTGTGAGCATCGAGCTTTTCCAGCAGACGTAAACGATAGGTACTAATGGTTTTAGGACTGAGGCATAGTTTTTCAGATATCTGAATATTACTCAATCCATTGGAAATCATCAGCATAACCTGAAACTCTCGACGAGATAGCTTGTCGATCGGGTTGCGCTCATTGCCTGGCAACAGAGATAAAGCCAACTGTTGCGCAATGCTATTGGCGATATATGAATGACCGTTATGAACCTGCCTGATAGCCTCGATCATTTCATCGACACCACATTCTTTGGTTAGATATCCTTTGGCGCCAATTTCAAGCATGCGCTTGGGGAAGGTCTGTTCGCCATAAACGGTAAGTACAATGATTTTCTGTTTCGGATCACGCTGTAGAATTCTACGGCAGGTTTCGACACCACCTATTCCAGGCATATTTACATCCATTAGAGTGACATCGGGTTTGAGTTCCTGCACCAGGCGTATACCGTCTTCGCCACACTCTGCTTCACCAACAATGTTGACCTGCCCGGTATCTTCCAGCAGTCGACGAATACCTGAGCGTACCAACGCATGGTCATCGGTGAGTAAAACGTTAATCATGGCAAAACACCGGTTTTAATTTGCTACTATGATACCACACTTGTCTTACAATGCGTAATCCTATCCTGGAACTAGAACTTATTGAAATTAATATCGAAGTAACACTGAACCCCAGGTAAATCCTCCACCAAATGCTTCCAGAAGCACCAATTCGTTTTGCTTGATTCGGCCATCCCTGACAGCAACATCGAGTGCAAGTGGCACGGAGGCTGCCGAGGTATTACCATGCCTGTTAACTGTGACGACAACCTGCTCCATCGACATTTTC
>JAAEOZ010000467.1 GCA_024222685.1 Gammaproteobacteria bacterium
ATCGGGGCACAAAATGCATTCGTATTAAAACAGGGACTTAAGTCAGAACATGTGTTTCTGGTCTGTTTTATTTGTGCATTATCCGATGCAGTTCTGATTGTTGCAGGTGTCGGTGGTTTCCATCTGCTGGTCGCACGATTTCCAGATATTGTCACACTGGCACGCTATGGCGGAGCCGCATTTCTGCTGGCATATGGATTGCTCAGTTTTCGTACAGCTCTGCTGACAAAACATAACCTTAAACCGAGCGAGTCCAGTGTTTCAAGCGCCTACAGGGCAGCGATTACCTGTCTCGCTTTCACCTGGTTAAACCCGCATGTCTATCTGGATACCGTGGTATTACTCGGATCTATATCTTCTCAGTTTAAGGGGCAGCTGCTTGAATTCACTAGTGGTGCCACCAGTGCGTCCTTCGTATTCTTTTTCTCGCTTGGGTACGCTGCGCGCCTTTTACGTGGCATTTTCGAAAAACCCCGCGCCTGGCAGGTGCTCGAAATTGTAATCGGCCTGATTATGTGGACTATTGCTGCAAAGCTGTTATTTATGCAATAACCCGGATCAATCTGCCATTGACAATCCATTTGTATCCGGCGGCGGTGGATCTGGTTCCTTTTTAGCAATCCCAATAGTACTGCCGACTGGTGCTACGTCGATTCCCGATACATCTATCTCAGGCGTTTCAGCTACTTCAATATCATCCTGCAAATCACTACCCAGCGGCGCAATTGACACCGACAAATCTTCTATCTGATCGGCAGTTATACCAAGAGGATCCGTTTGAGGCGGCGGTGCCAGGTCTCCATAATCAACTTCCTCAGTCGGAGGTTTGGAAGGAGCAATTGTCGCTGGCTCTGGTGCTGCTTCAGCTGTAGTGGCTGGTTCTACTGGATTCATCGATCTGATTTCGCATTCCGCGCCAGCCTTGTTCAGCGCCGCTTTATATTTGGCCGCGGTTTGCTGATCAATATTTTTCTTGATAACAGTCCTTTTGCCGGAAAAAAGTTGTGTTAGCTTTTTTTCATCAGCATTAAATATCTTGCCAACACGTGCGCGGACATCTTCGACATTTTCTCCCGCGCGAATTTCACCACTAAATGCAACTTCGAATAAATCGTCATTCATGTCATTCCACCTCGCTTTCTTTCATGCACTATAATCTATCCTGAACCCTGTATAACAATCGCTTTAAACTGTATTGTAACCCTATGAACAAAAACACGGAAACAACTCGTATTACGCCTCACGGCCAAATGGAAATTCTATCTCAGTTTGAGGTCAACGAGCTTAAACAAAATAGCGAGCACCTCGGCAGTTATGACATATTTCGTCGCTGCTCACTGGCTGTTCTCAATGTCGGTAGTATAGTTGACGATACCACACAAATTTTGCAGGAATATGCGGATTTTAACATTCGTGTAATCAGTCAGGAGCGTGGCATTAAACTGGAATTTGAGAATGCCCCTGCCAGCGCTTTTGTCGATGGCAAAGTGATTACCGGTATCCAGGAACAGTTGTTTTCGGTACTACGTGACATCGTTTACGTTAAAAGTGAGATTGAAGCCAATAGAAATTTTAATCTCCTGAGTGCCGAAGGCATCACTAATGCCGTATTTCACATTCTTCGAAATGCAAAAGTACTGGTACCGGAAACAGACCCGAATCTGGTGGTTTGCTGGGGTGGTCATTCGATAAACCGGGAAGAATACGACTATACAAAAACTGTTGGATACGAACTCGGATTACGAGGGCTAAACATCTGCACCGGCTGTGGGCCAGGCGCAATGAAGGGACCAATGAAAGGCGCGGCGATCGGTCATAGTAAGCAACGCTTATACGGTGGCCGTTATGTGGGTATGACAGAGCCCGGCATTATTGCTGCAGAATCCCCGAATCCGATTGTTAACGAACTTGTTATCATGCCCGATATCGAAAAACGGCTGGAAGGATTTGTACGCGCTGGCCATGGTATCGTGGTATTTCCCGGTGGTGTTGGAACCGCAGAAGAAATTCTCTATATTCTCGGTGTTTTACTCAACCCGAAAAACCGGAGTTTGCCGTTTCCGCTTATTTTAACCGGGCCAGAAAGTGCCAGAAATTATTTTCGGCAAATCGATGATTTTATCAAACTGACACTGGGCAAAGAAGCGCAGCAACACTACCAGATTATTGTCAACGATGCAGCGATGGTGGCCCGTGAGATTAGCGCCGGACTCGACTCGGTACGTATGTTTCGCCGTGAACATAGCGATGCCTATTACTTTAACTGGATACTCGAAGTCGACAATGGATTTCAACGCCCATTTATGCCGACACATGAAAATGTAGCTGAGCTGGAAATTCATCAGGACATGGATCGACATCATCTGGCAGCTAATTTACGGCAGGTTTTCTCGGCCATTGTCGCTGGAAATGTTAAGGAAGACGGTATAGCCGCAATAAAGCAACACGGCCCCTTTGAAATGCGTGGCGACAGAAATATCATGCAATCGCTGGATACTCTGCTGAAATCTTTTGTAGATGATTGCCGCATGAAAATTCCAGGCACAAGTTACCTACCATGCTATCAGCTAATCAAAGACTAATTGTGACGTCAGAAAAACCAGCATTAACGACCATCCGTAACTTTGTGCAACTAACTCCAACAATCGCCACAGCCGGGCAACCAGCGGCTGATCAATTCAAACTGATTGCGAAAGCTGGCTATCAGGCAGTTATCAATATTGCGATGCCCGACCACGCCGACTCTATCGATAACTGAGGTATTCTGCAGCTACCTGCTTATTGTTAAGAGTCACAAATCAAAGGCCTGACCCTCAAGCATGCACTGGTGAATTTGGTACTGGGAAAAAAAGGATTTTGCAGGCTGTTTAGCAGAATAACTGCACCTGAAATGTTGTGATTAAGAACAATTCCTGTTAAACCAGAATAAATCTGAAGGCAGTTCTGTGAAATATTAAAGCAATCAAAGGTAAGTAAAGCAAATATATGAACATCAAAACCAGGTTATATTTGATTTCAGGCTTGATACTGTTTCTTCTCCTGATATATGTTGGAATTACCTTTTATTTCTTTACCACCAGTACAAAAAAAATTGAACAGCTGATTAAGCTCGAAATTATCGAAGAATTCGCTTTCGAGCTAGAGATCAACGTTAATGAACACGCCAGTGCGGTTTTCCATTTTGCCCGGTTTCATGATGATCCGGGCTTAGAAAGAGTAGAAGATTCCCAGTTGGATCTGACACAGCATCTACTTAATTTTTTAGTCGCTGTAGAATCCGACATGCCAGAACTGGATGTTGCGAAACTTATCGGAATTGATCAGCGGCACGTGGCACTTGGCAACGCGATAGTGTTATTAGTGCAACAGCTGAAAGAAGAACTCAATGGGTTCTACGAAACGATCAATGCAATCGACAAACTGATTGATGAGGAACTTCAACCCGGCGTTGAGTCATCAGATTCGGAGGTCATCGTCAAACTCGAGGCAGTGCTCGATATGGAGATCAACGTCGGTGAGGCTTTTATTGCAATAGGGGGATATGCGCTGTTCTACGATTCCGTTTTTTTAGCGGAAATGGCTGATGCGGAAGCTGACTTTAACCGTTTCTTGCAGCTCTATCGCGATACGACTCTAACGACTGACGAAGCGCTATTACTGGATTTGATCGAAAAGAGTTTTAGGGCGGCACTGAAGCAAGGAGACAGCATTGTCACGTTGACAAATGAACTCAATTTACGGCATTTAGCCTTTGAACGCGAGCTCATCCAGGCAGATCGCATTCTGGATGATGAAATTCAGGCTGTTGTCCATTCGGAAATCATCTCCAGGTCAGCGGAGATGATAGATTTTTCAAAGTCTATTAAATTTATCCTGATAATATCCTCAAGCATCGTCTTTTTGCTCATTAGCATTATCGTTATCCTGCTGTCAAAAAAGATCCTGAACAGCATTTCAGGTTTGTCGGTGGGTGTAGAGCAGTTCAAACAGGGCCATCTCGATTATCAAATTGATATTACAAGCAGGGATGAGTTGAGCATGTTGGCCGAAAGTTTTAATGATATGGCTAAGAACCTGGACTCTACAACGACTTCGAGAGATAACCTGCTCAAAGAAATAGCAACAAGAAAAATCATTGAAGACGAATTGATACTCAGTAAGGCCCGATTCGCCGGTATCCTCGATATCGCCCATGAAGCGATCATATCCGTTGACGAGACACAAACCATTATTATTTTTAACAAGGGGGCTGAAGCGATCTTCGGCTATGAAGAAAAAGAAGTGCTTGGTAAGCCGCTTGATTTCTTGATCCCTAAAAAAAGTCGCAAAGCTCATCGGGTTCACATAGAGAACTTTTCCGACTCAGATACAATTACCCGCCAGATGGGAGACAGCAAGGATATCTTTGGCCTGCACAGGAGCGGCACAATATTTCCCGCTGAGGCAACCATTTCAAAAATTTTCTCAAATGGTGTGTTGATACTTACGGTTATCTTGCGTGATATCAGTGAACGTAAAAAAATTGAGCAGCAGTTGCAGGGTCACACTGACGAATTGGAACATGCTGTAAAACAGAAAACAAAGGAAATGAAGCTTTTATCTGAACGCATGATCCGGCAGGAAAAGCTGGCGACCGTGGGTAAGATTTCCGGCAACATCGCCCATGAATTGCGTAATCCTATGGGGGCGATCAAGCAATCGGTTTATTTTCTCCGTCGATTACTTGGCAGGAAACATATTGAAGCATTTAGCGATAAAATGGAAACTAGCCTGGAATTAATCGATCATGAACTGGATGCGGCCAATAATGTCATCACAAATATGTTGGATGTGACCCGGTCAAAGACAATAATGCCGGCAATGGTGGATCTGGAAAGTATGGTGACGAAATTAGTCAAAGATAGTATGATCGATCGACTTCCGGATATTAGCTATCAGCTCGAACCGGATCCTTTCCTGGTTTTTGTTGATCAGGAGCAGTTTCGACAAGTCATCATCAACCTGTTGAACAACGTGGTGCAAAACAATGAAAAAGATCCGCACGTGACGTTCAGTGCTATACACCTGGCAGACGACAAGATGAATGTAATCCGGTTAGAGGATAATGGCCCTGGTATCGATCCACAAATTATCAACAAAATATTTGAGCCTTTGTTTACCACCAGGGACATGGGTACCGGCCTGGGACTGAGTATTTGTCAACAGATAATTGAAAGGCATGGCGGAACAATAACAGTACAAAATACAGAAAAGCAGAATACGATAGTAGAAATCAAACTGCCGATGCAGAAACCACCTACATAGTCAGGAAAATTTTTTGAGACTAAATTGAGATTAATATGACCAGGAATAATGATGAGAAGATTAAAAATGAATCTTCGAGTCCGGTTACATCGATACTAATTGTTGATGATCATCAAGGGATGCTGAATACCCTGGCTGACATACTCATAGATGAAAATTATCAGGTCAGTACCGCCTCAAGCGGAAATGAAGCGGTCATGCTCTGTCAAAGGAATAAGTACCAGGTCATTATAATGGATGTCAGGATGCCCAGATTGGGCGGGGTAGAGACATTGCGACTCATAAAGGCTTACACCAAAGATACCCGCATCATTATGATGAGCGCCTATGCTGTTGATGAATTGAAATATGAAGCAATGCAGGAAGGTGCTGTGGCTTTCGTACAGAAGCCCATCGATGTAGAATCGATAATAAGACTCGTTGAGCGAGTAGAACAACCTTCTATTTTGTTGGTATCGCAGAATATAAAGGGAATGGATGTGTTATTGAGCTATTTAAATCAGCATGACTACCGCGCTTATCATACTGATAGCTACTCGGAAGTCAGAGATTTGGTTCAACAAATTTTTTTCAGCGTTATTGTTATTGAAACCGATATCAATACAGATTGTGAAGAGAATTTGCATGAGGTATTAGAGGAAATCACTCCGAGATCACTATTAATCGTGCTTGATGAATCCAGCAAGAAACGCTGGCAGCCCATAGCAGCGAATAGAAAACAATCCGACACCGGTGCTGACGATTTTGTGGATACCGATCGCCTTCTTACCACTCTGGAAGCATTTTGGCTCAAACACAAAGCCAAAAATCTTAGTGAAAAATGAACGAGATAGAAGATAACTCGATAAAATCACCAATACTGGTGATTGATGATGATGCCAGGCAGCTCGAATCGCTGGCAAATATATTCGAACTGGATGGTCTGTCTCCCATCTGCTGTCAAACGGCGGCAGAAGCCAGGAAGGTCTGTCAGCAGCAGCGGGTGAATGTAGCCATTCTTGATTTACGCATGCCGGATGTCAATGGCCTTGAGTTGCTAAAAGAATTAAAAAAAATAAATCCGGAAATCAAGATCATTATTCATACCGCCTATGCCTCCATCGATTCAGCTATTTCCGCTGTGAATGAAGAGGCTTTTGCCTATATTCAGAAACTGGGAAATGTTGGCGAGTTAGTCTCACATGTCCATCGGGCTTACCATATCCATTATGTTAACTATAGCGAAGCTCTGGAAGAAGCCATCAAACAAAGGGATATCGATCTTCACAGGGCGAATATAGTGCTCAAAAAGGAATTGAGTGCCCGCAAGGGAAAGGATCTGGCGATCAAAGAGATGCATTTCGCCCTGACCAATGCTATGCCCGGCATGTCAAAGATGGACAAGAACGGAAAATTCATCGCTGCTAACAAATATTACCTCGATATGTTGCTCATTCAGGAAGTGGATCTGATTGGGAAAAACTGGAAAACCATCATACACCCGGATGATTGCATACAGGCTATGGCAGCGTATCAGCAGATGCAGGAAGAAGGTAAAGCCGAATTTGAAACTCGCATCCTGCGTCAGGATGGAAGTGAATTTTTTCAACAGGCATTGCTGATCAAAATCAACAATAGCCAGGGTGAATTTAGCGGGCATCATTGTTTTATGCGGGATATTTCCGAACGAAAACAAACCGAAGATATACTCAATTACCAGGCGTCCCATGATTTACTCACAGGGCTTTTGAATCGACGTGCATTTGAACACCGTGCTGAGTATTTGCTGTCAACGATTCAGGATAGCGAGAGTGGGCATGCGCTGTGTTATATGGACCTCGATCAGTTCAAGGTCATTAACGATACCTGCGGCCATACCGCAGGGGACCGGATGCTGCAGCAAATTTCCAAGATTATGGGCAACCTGACCCGGAAACAGGATACCCTTGCTCGTCTTGGGGGGGATGAGTTTGGCCTTATCATGACGCATTGCCCACTGGATAATGCCCAACGGGTAGCAAAAAATTTACTCACAGCCATAAGAGATTATCATTTTGAATGGGAAGGCTGCCTCTTCCGGGTTGGTGTCAGTATTGGATTAGTTGCGATCACAGACAAGACAACGAGTCTCTCGGAGTTACTCAAACAGGCAGACATTGCCTGTTATATGGCCAAGGATCTTGGCCGTCACCGCATTCATGTGTATCGGAGTGAAGACGTTGAGTTGACGAGGCATCGCGGTCAAATGCACTCGGTGGGGCAAATTTATCAATCACTGAAAGAGGATCGCTTTGTCTTGTTTGCCCAGAAAGTGCAACCAGTGAAGGAAGTAACAGGAAAGCATTATGAAATCCTGATCAGAATGAAAAGTAAAGATGGAGACCTAATCGAACCATCCGAATTTTTGCCCGCGGCCGAACGCTATAATATCATCTCCAGTGTGGATCGGTGGGTAGTTGATGCGACATGCAAAATTTTAGTTGAACACCCTGATTTTCTGGAACAGATTAATTTTATCGCTATCAATATTTCGGGACAGTCTTTTGCTGATGAGACATTTCTGGAATTTGTATTGGAACGAATACGAAATAGCAAAATCGATGCTAAAAAGCTCTGTTTTGAGGTCACTGAAACAGCGGCTATTTCTAATCTAAATAAAGCACGAGGTTTTATGGACGCATTGAGACAATATGGATGCCAGTTTTCTCTGGATGACTTTGGTAGCGGTTTGTCTTCCTATGGCTATTTGAAGAATTTGCCAGCAGATTATCTGAAAATTGACGGTATCTTTGTCAGGGATATTTTAGTGGACCCGGTAGATCTTGCCATTGTTCGTTCAATAAATGAGATCGGACATGAATTGGGGATGAATACCGTTGCCGAGTTTGTGGAGAATACCGAGATCATGCAGGTGCTCGAAGAAATCGGTGTTGATTACGTCCAGGGTTTTGGTATCGAAAGACCCCAACCTTTGCTAAAACTGATTGAAGAGCAAGCTCATACTACCGAGAAGAATGCAGGCAGCTAAATAATTTTTATGCCGGGATCAGGGAACAGCAAGGGACACACACCTGGTCGTTAACAGCGATTGGCGCCAGAAGGCATATTAATGAATAAATGAAACAGCTGGATGATGCGGACAAAGGGTTGGAGTGAAATGTAGTGACTCAGACCCCATCTGACAGTTACCCGTTTTTTATGGGCGTTCGACCGCAGCACATTTCGCCTTGATGAGTTCGATCATTGTTATAGTAATTCATCCGTTCGCCAGATCTTTTGCAATTCTTCCATCGTTGAATATAGTTTTCCCCTGAAAGTGATTTGATAAAATTCATTCAAAATCGTTTTATGAAAACACTCACAGATACCATTGGTTTATGGTGACATTGCTTTTATTTTCGTGTGGCCGATGTCATTGATGGAGAGATACAACTGGTAGTCATGGTGATCCACTCGGCCACAATATTCAGTCCCTCTGTCGGTTAAAATTCTGAGTATGGGCAACTGATGCTGTTCAAAGGTTGAGCGCCTTGCCAAGCGCCGATCGCCTGGGTACCAGTGAGCACTTGCTGGAACTCGGCTGAACCCTGCTAGGTTTGGGTATTTTTAACCACCGCTTCGACAATTTGCTTCAGTTCTTCAGTTTTCATAACCCTGCCTATCTTATCTGACACCAGGTTGTTAATAGACAGTTACACTGTTTTATTTACAGTCTCGATAAACCAATAATTGCACGGCCCTTTGGAAAAGTTATGAAAATTTTGAAGTTTGCTATCTAACTCGGTTACTTTATAACTTATTCAGGCACCACAATTTCGTGAAAAAGTTCGTCAGTTACTCCCAAAAGAACGATGGGGGGATTAAAGCCAATAACTTCGGCGGTTTTCAAATTCAAGGCAATTTTCGGCGGCTCCCGGAAGTGCTGATCCAGCTGGTTTGGTTTAGCACCATTTAATACCCTGGCAATTGTCTCAGCATGAAACCTGCCAACATACTTGAATCCGGCCTGTGACAAGCTCGCAAGGAATCCATAGCTGACCTCATCTGAGCCGGATTGCGAAAATGTTGGTATGTTGTATTCGTTGGCAATCTCGACCAGGGACGGTATGCTCCTGCTATTAACACCGCCCTGCTGGGTAACATAAATAGCATCGGCACTTTTGATCAAATCGTCAAAGCAGTCAATGACACCCTGCTCGGCCAGTTTTAAATCGCTAAGATCGCTTTCAGTGTGGCAACGAACGATTTCGAAGTTGTGTTTTTTAGCTAACGATTCGATGGCTTCAATCGCTGCGTAGCTTCGTCCAGCCTGGCTATCCTCGTAGACAACACCCAACTTATGAAATCCAATCATCTCATAGAATACATTGAGCTGACGCTCGAATCGCTTTGGATCAACCGTCGCGTGAACGTGCTCGTAGCCCGAATCTTCGACGCTCTTGATGATCCCGGCGGATAATGGATCGCTGGAGGAGAGTACCAGGGTATTGGTATTATGGCGATTGTTGGCCATTCCTTTCCCGGCCCAGGTACCCATTGCAATCATCAGGTCGATATCACCTTTGTTGTTCAATCGATCAACAATGGCACTTTCCATGTTGTTGCGAGTGTCATCATCCCAACTAGCGCTGTAGTGTGCGTCGTCGACAAATTCGATATAATCGCTACTTGCCTCGGTGCTGAGCCAGGTCCACATGATACTGGTTGTTTCACCGCTTTGCTCTGGTAAGGCGGCAGTCTCCAGCCATCCAAGCTGTATCAAACCTTTTATGGTTTCAGTCAGTACCTTTTGATAATCAACATACTCTCCGCCTTCGTAGTAGCCAATCCGCCACTTTTCGCCACGGTTAGTAATTGGATCTCCCTTGAGGAACGCTTCGTTCGAGAAGCCCGTGCATGGCCACGCCAGGAGCAGGCTAATACTGATTAAAAATATGAATTTTGCACGTGCTTCCATTTCACAACCTCAATACCGGTAACTTAATCTACAAATTGGCTGAACTCCGAATTCCCATATGTCCAGACATATGTTAAGTAATATAGATCATTTTATCGATTTCATTTACGCGCGATGAGAACTAGCCCCCAAATCCTGGACAACTCGCTTAGGTGTTATTTCCCCGACATCTCGCTTTTGAACTTCATCATGTAAAGGGGTTACTACCGCCACATTCATCAGCCGACAACCACCTCACCCCCCTTGAAATACTGCTCCTTAAGCTCTGTAATTTCGTCCCGAACGCGCGCAGCCTCTTCAAACTCAAGATTACGTGCGTGTTCATACATGTTGTTTTCGAGTTTCTTAAATCGA
>JAAEOZ010000468.1 GCA_024222685.1 Gammaproteobacteria bacterium
GCCTGGAATCACTATATGAAATATACCGCTGTGAGGAAGATTTTTTCCCTTTAGTCCACCCCGACGACCTCGAGCATTATATCGATAACATGAGTGTTGTCCTGGATCCTGCGTCTCCGCGTGGCCTTGCCCACACATTTAATTACCGCATTGTCAGGCCCAATGGCGAAGTGCGGCATGTGCGCGAGCTGGAATATGGCGCACAGGTGGAAGATGGTGTCATCACCCGTTCATTCGGTGCAATCCAGGATATTACCGAGCTCAAGGAACGCCAGCAGGATCTGGAAAAACAAAATGTGTTAGTCCAACAGTTTGAGTTGATTCCCGAAATTGGACATTACATTTGGAGTTTAGACGCGGAGAAATATATATACGTCAGCCCGGGACTCGCGGGTATATACGGTATATCCACGAACGAAATCTTGCAGCAAGCAACCTCGTATAAGGATGACATAGCCCTTCTTCACGAGGATGATCGAGAGCGCATGGCGAAAATTTATGAGAATCGAAGAATAGATAAGCATGCTGATGCGGAATTTCGAGTTCGACGACCTGGTGGCGAGATACGATGGATACGCGAAAAAAGTATCGTCATATGGGATTCGGTTATTAGGGAAAATCAAGCGATCGGTGTGTTGCAGGATGTAACCGAACAAAAAAAGGCCGAACAGCGTTTGCTGGAAGTGAATGATTCCCTGGAAACCGAACTACAAAACAAAAGTGCGGAAGTGGTGTTGCGTACGAATGCACAAAAGGAGCTGGAGCAAAGCGAGTCATGGTATGCCATGGCAGCGACTACCGCGAAGCTCGGGCATTGGCATTTTGACGAGGTTAACGATGAGTACCTGAATATTTCCGATCAATACGCGGAGATTTTTGGCTACTCCCCCGATGAGTTTCTTAAGCGTTTCAGGACCTACGAAAATGATTTAGCCCTGATTCATCCAGATGACGTGGAAAGAGTAGATGAAGCATATGAATTGAAGCAAGATGTTGTTGAAATTGATTACCGAATTCTGCACGCAGATGGGGAAGTCCGTCATGTTCGTGAAATATCCAGGTACATTCTGGATAGTTCAAACAATGTCACCGAATCAATGGGAACCTTGCAGGATATAACAGAACTCAAGGAAGCCCAGTTTGAGTCAGAGAGAGCGAACCGGGCCAAGTCTGAATTTCTTTCTCGCATGAGCCACGAGTTGCGGACGCCGTTGAATGCGATCCTCGGGTTTTCACAATTATTCGAATTTGACCAGGGCCTCGGAAAGCAGCGGCAATCGAATGCGCGTGCCATCAACAA
>JAAEOZ010000469.1 GCA_024222685.1 Gammaproteobacteria bacterium
TGTCAAAGCCTACATCAAACAGGTACGCCAGGACGGCAGGATCGATCTGATGCTGCAACTGCCCTCGCACCTGGAGCGTGACCAGCTAAGCGATGCAATTGTCGAACACCTGCGACAAAACGATGGAGTTTCGGAGTTAACCGACAACAGCGCGCCCGACGATATTTACCGAACCTTCGGCGTCAGCAAGGCAAATTATAAGAAGGCGCTCGGGCAGTTATATAAACAGCGGCGCATTACGATCGAGAAACATCAAATCACCCTGCTGTAACTACGGCTAAACCCTGAACAGTGATGGAAGAGAGCGGTTAGTCCCTGACGGCTTTATCATGTTTCCTGGCTTTCTTGAGGAGCTTGGACACAGCTTTCCGTTTCTTGATCAGGTCATGGAAGCGCTTACTGGTATCATCGGCCTTGCACTCCTTGACTATTTCTTCCTCAAGACTCTCTCTCTTCCCCTCGAGTTTTTTAATGATTTTGGTTAACTTCTTATGTTTCTCTTTCTGTTTATGTTTCGACAAATCGAGAAAGTCCTCGAACTTATCCAGTAAACTATTGATCTTCATATTCATCTCCCAGCTCTTTAACTTCGTCATCCCTGACCCACAGGGTAATCGCCGAATCGAGTAATTTTTTCCTGATACTATGGGTAAAGCCAATGTCGTTCATCAGGGAAGATGCAGAATTCGAATCAATTGTATTATCCCTGATCAGGGAGTCGACCGTTTTATTCATCCTGACTTCATCTTCTTTCGACAGCTCTTTTTGAACTTCGATCTGCGTCATGATTTCCTCCTCGTCTCCTTCATAGTCTCTTACCTCCTGCATCTTGCGTAAGTCAGCAATCAATTGAGAGCGCAGATCATTATATTCGTCGACTATGACGGAATTGTTACTTTTCGAGTAATAGTTCAGGTTTTTTTGCAACTCCCTGACATCCTTGACCATTTCGATAATATGCCGTGCAGTTAATTTTAGTTCATATATTTGATGGTTACCGATTTCATCCATGTGCGTTTGTGAAATAGAGGCATAGCGGATGATCTCGCCGTACAGGCTCTTGATATCCTCCTGATAAATTTTATCCACGTCAATCGCGATCGGAGTCCCGGATTTTTGAATGACTTCATCGATCGCTATCTTGGAATAAATTTCGCTGCGATGCAGATTCAATGCATGGACTATCGCTTCCATCGATTTATCGTAGAGATGGATAGTCTCCTTGCGTATCGCAGCGAGAGCAGTCGCCGGGATTTCCATCACCTCGGGAGTCAGATATTTAACCTGACCTCGGCCCTTCTCTTTTTCGCTGAACAAGGTCTCAAGGAATCGAACCAATGTCTTGATAAACGGGACAACCAGCAGCACGCCCAGGACATTGAATATAGTATGAAACAGCGCCAGCTTCATCGCGTAATCGTCGCTCGGAATCGCAAGTATCGGCGCCAGCTTATCGACCAGGTCCTTCAACTGGTAGATCAGCAGCACTGCGGCCAGACCGGTGATAATGTTGAAGATAAAATGCGCCACCGCCAGCCGTTTACCATTTTTGTTCGATGTCAGTGCGCCCAGCACTGCCGTTACCGTGGTGCCGACATTAGCCCCGATCGCCAGCGACAGCGCGTTGATATAGTCGATTTGCCCGCTGGCCAGCGCGGTGATGATGATTGCCATGGTGGCGCTGCTGGACTGGATAACGACGGTGGCAACGGCGCCGAACAGAATATAGACGAATACGCCCAGGTAA
>JAAEOZ010000470.1 GCA_024222685.1 Gammaproteobacteria bacterium
ATTTCGAAAATAGTTTTCACACAGCCTCGGCCGTAGATTGCCCCTGAAGAGAGAGTCTTCAGTGTCCGCTCTGGAGAATAAGGAGCATCAGCGCCGACACTTAGCCCGACTGGATGCGCTGGTTATGTGAACCTACGTTAATCTCGATCGTTTGGTGAATCATGCGGATTTCTTACTCCTAAATCATGCGGACTTGGTTCCCAGGTTTTTCCTAAGAACAAACTTGTCCTGAATCGGAAATGAAATAAGGCCGCACCTATGATTGGAAGGAATACGAGGAATGCACACCACAATATTTTACTTTTACCCGAGATAGTTGCTCGCAGAGTAGTTGTGATTGGAATGGCAACTAGCAATAGGTGCAAGATTCCGAATACTATTAGAAACCCTATTAACGCTTTATCCATGTGAGTCTCCAGTTGTTCACGTAACATCAGCATTATAAGGTTTTTGGCCTGATAGCCTATTATCAATTAATTTTAGGCGTCCGTTCCTGGCCGATTCGAGAAGCCTGGCAAGCTCAGCTGAGAGGCAGCTATTGAGAAAGCAGCCACTCAAACTCGACACATCAGCGGCGATTTGCGACCCACAGCGGACCCCCAGATTTCAAAATTCAGCAGCGGCTCTCGGCACACAGCGGTCATTCGCGGGATGGTGCATGAACGAATCTGAAGCCCAATCTAGTCATTTGACTTTCGTTAGATTCCAATTACCTTCACCGAGGTAGGAATTAAACCATGAACCAACAAATTCGCTACTATTCGGCTTAATTGTCCATCTACCAGTACCACTCCAAAGGCTACTAGCTGTCTCCCATTCGAAATTAATTACGCTTCCCTCGACCTTGCCGAAAATATTTCCTTCTGAATTTCCAAATGTGCCAGAAATCTCATGGCCTTTCTGAACTAGCCTGACTTCAGGATTTCTTGTTCTTACTTTCTCGTTGATTCTTCCGGTGAGTTTTGAGCGGTAGGTTCCAGTGAAATCCATTTTTGAAACTGATGTCGATCCTTCTTTTTCCTCAATAAAATCTATTACCGTTTGTTCAACTATTTTTCGATACTTCGGACTTCCACCGATATTAGCACCGCGTACACCGCAGGCTTTCAGAAATGCGATACGTGACTGATAATCGCCAACAGAATGCTTGCCATCCGCTGATACCGAGTGCGATTGCCGTGAAAATACGATCGTACATTTGTCAGAGGTATCTCGTATCGTGATGCCTGAATATGGCCCAATTGTGCTCGAGTTCCAATTGTCAAAACCATGGTGCGCGCCATCAAACACCTTCAAGCTAACCTCGCTACCGGCAGCCTGCATTTCAGAAACCAGGCGCTCACAGGGCGCAAGCGGCGTTATGTTGTCTTCACTGCCGTGTAATATCAGCACTTTCGCATTTGAAAATACATCGCCGGTAAAACCGCAATAAGGATAAAATTCAATATAACCCGCGACCGGGAGGCCATTTTCCCCAGGTATATCGATACTCGATTCGATTGCCGCCGCCAACCCGGCATTTCCACCCTTTGACCAGCCTATGTGAAAAATCTTGTCGGAGCCTATTCTGGGATCGCTAGCCAGTAATTTTGCAGCATGAATGATATCCGACGCCATCTGTTGTTCAGTGACTCGAACCTGACCGTGAACAGTAGAAGCCACATTTCGGG
>JAAEOZ010000471.1 GCA_024222685.1 Gammaproteobacteria bacterium
ACCATAAATTGCTACGGAGAAGGCGATTTGACGACGCCCTTTGGTGGATACAAACAATCTGGATTCGGTGGTCGAGACAACTCTATCCATGCACATGACCAATATACCGAATTAAAGACCATCTGGATCGATTTAAGCGATCGTACAGCTACCGATTCTATCGACTAGTGGGCAATAATATTCCATATAAACCCGACCTCGGCGTGCCGGGCTGGCTGGCACTTTTGCCCGAACGCCAACCCAGGTCTGCGCTACAGGAGGATATCGAGGTTGACTACTGTATTGTCGGTGCCGGGTTTGCCGGGCTAGCTGCTGCCAGGCGGATCCGTCAGCTCGACCGTAATGCCAGTATTGCCATTCTCGACGCCACAAGTGCTGGTTCAGGGCCAGCCGGGCGAAACTCGGGATTCATGATCGACTTGCCGCATATCGTTGCTTCCAGTAGCTATGCTGGTCAGCTCGAAAGCGATATGCGTGATATAAAACTGAATCGTAGTGCAATCGAATTTGTCGGCAATATGGTACGGGAATTTAACTGTCCCCAGCAGGTCTTCAGAATCGAAGGCAAAGTGAATGCAGCAGCGGGGAAATCGGGTGTGCGGGCAAATGAAAACTACGCTCGACATCTTGAAAGGATGAAGGAACCCTGTGAAATGCTCAATTCTAATGAAATGGAACGAATGACCGGTACCGATTACTATCTTGGTGGATTGCACACCCCTGGTGTAGCAATGATTCAACCTGCGATGTTAAATCAGCAGATTGCCGATGGGCTCGTCAATCAATGTGCTTGCAAGTTGTTTGAAAATACGGCTGTGACGAGCATTCATAAACAGCGTGAGCGCTGGAAATTTGTTACTGAAAGTGGTTCTGTAGTTGCTGGCAGGGGTGTTCTGGCAGTGAATGGATTCGTTGAGAAATTCGGTTTTTACCAAAGACGGTTAATGCATGTAAACCTGTATGCATCGATGACCCGCGAACTAACTACAGACGAAATATCTTCACTTGGGGGTGAAAGCAGATGGGGAATAACACCATCGAACCCGTTTGGATCCACTGTCAGACGGATAAGCGACAGTGGAGGACATCGCATTGTCATCCGAAATCGATTCAGCTACGACCCCGATCTGTTTGCGAGTGAAGTGAATCTCGAAAAGGCTAAAACGGATCACAGACGATCCTTTGAAGCAAGATTTCCAGAACTCAATAGGGTTAGGATGGAGTATTGCTGGTCAGGACGTATTTGTGCCAGTCGAAACCATGTCTGGGCACTGGGTAAGGTAGCCGACCATTTATATTCGGCCTGTTGCCAGAATGGCCTGGGTGCGTCTAAAGGTGTAATCGCGGGAATTGTTGCAGCAGAAATGGCCTGTGATTCTGACGATGATCGATTAATGCCAGATTATCGGCAGGAAATACAGCCGGAAAAATTAATACCAGAACCATTTATGTCGATAGGTGCCGGTACTTATTTGAAATGTCGGGAATGGATTGCAGGCAGAGATAAATAACTGATTGCTTATTTTATACCCATTGTGAATTTTGTGCCTGGCGGATGACTTGCCGTTATTTTCTGCCCACGTATATTGAGTATTCTATGTTGATCGAGTAATAACTGATATAGAAACATCAGTTCATCCTGAGCTTCAACCGGAAATCCAGCACGCCGTTTACCATCTTCGACCATTATTAATTCTTCAAGATACTTTTTACCTTCGCTGTAACGCCATAGACCGGTAATCGTCTTGACTACTCGTGGAAAAGATTCGATAGCTGCAGGCGCACCCATGCGTTTCAGCTTCAGATTTTCACTTTTGCGAAAAAGTTGCTGCGCTAGCTCTGGATTGATAACTCGATTATCTATTGACATGCGAATATTTTGATAAAAATTAGCCTAATTGTTACCTGGTCAATTGAAAATTAACTGGAACTAGAACCAAATTACCCATTGACAACCTAAATAATTGTAGTATCGATACAATAAAAGTATATCTCGATTAATAATTTTTTCAATACTGTACAGGTAGTCTATTATTAATAATAGTTTACATTAATAAAAAATCTTAAATTATTGAAAAATAATACTATTCATAGAGTGGTATAAAATTAATTATTTCTCGATACAATCATTTTTTGCTGCTTTATGGTGTCATAATTAGTAATATTTATGACAACAATAAAATAAATTTATTTAATATACTCAAATCAACTGAATGAAACCATCTCAGAAATACCTTCAATTTGTCCAGCAGTCCGGATATGAATCCGATCAGAATCAAATACAGGCGATGCAATTACTCGATGATCTTGTCATGCAATTGTCAAACAAGCGCGAAAGCGATAGTGGTTTCTGGTTACGACGATTAGTAAGCAGGAAGATTGATAGTGCGACACTAAAAGGAATTTATTTCTGGGGAGGAGTCGGTCGAGGCAAAACGTTTGTTATGGATATTTTTTACCAATGCCTTCCGGAGACTGGAAAATCACGAAGGCACTTTCACGATTTCATGAATCATATCCATAAGGCTCTGAAGCAAAATATCGGCCTGAAGAATCCATTGAAGGCTATTGGAGAAGATATAGCACGAAAAATCGATGTGCTCTGTCTGGATGAGTTTGTGGTTACTGATATTGCCGATGCAATGATCCTTTCAGGATTGCTCGAATCGCTGTTTGAGCGTGGCGTGCTACTGGTGACAACTTCGAATTCACCGCCTCAGAATCTGTATCATGACGGGCTTCAGCGCGCTCGGTTTCTACCGGCAATCGATTTGATAAGCGAATATTGCAGGGTAGTTAATCTCGACAGTGGCAAGGATTATCGTCTTCAGGGTTTGCAGCAAACCCACCTTTATGCAGTTCCACATTCTGAGCAGGCAAAAAATGCCATACAACGCTACCTGGATGAACACGTCGCTGTAATTCAGACAGATCAGGGAAGTGTGAATGTTAACGGGCGTGATATTCCCTTTTTGACCTGTGCAGAAGATACCATCTGGTTCAGTTTTACTTCACTGTGCAAAACAGCCAGAAGCCAGACTGACTATCTCGAAATAGCCCGCCTGTTTAATACACTCATAGTTACTGATATCGAGGTCATGTCATCGATGCAAGATGATATAGCCCGACGTTTTGTATTGTTGATAGACGTTATGTACGATCACCGGGTCAAACTCATCTGTACAGCCGCTGCCACTGCGGAGAATCTGTATCAGGGTAAAAGGCTGAGCTTCGAATTTGAACGCACAAGCAGTAGGCTGATCGAAATGCAATCACAGCAATATATATCACAGGCGCATACGCAACAATAATTTACCAGGAAAATTCAGCCAGCAATCCAGCGTGGTCTGAGAATTCTCTATCGATCTCCCCAAATTGAATATTTTTTAACTTGTGGGAAAAGTTCCTGCTCACCAGCATATAATCGAGAACCTGTTGTTTGCCTTTGTATACATAGGAAAATCGTCTGGCCGGATTGATTTTCCGCACGAGGTTTGACAGATTTTTCCTGATTCTATCTCTAGCCACATAGCGTTTTCCATTGTTGTCAGGATTGCCGACTAGAATCCCGATTATATCGGTGTACCTGTCTGAAGGCTGCAGGGCATTGAAGTCACCGGTTATCATCAGGAAACGATCAGGAAACTGATTCTGAAATTGATCTGTCCACAATGCCAGTTGCTCTGCCTGACTGAGGCGCTTCTCCGCTACCCGACGACTTTTATCAGGCGTCCTCAAACCACGCATCGAGCGTAGATGGACATTGACCAGGGTCAGACAGTAATGCTTGCAGACTTCAACTAACAGTGGTGGTCGGGAAAATAACGGAGAATGGTTCAGGCTCAGTCGGTCATCCTTGAATAGCTGTTTCTTTTGCTTGATTTTCAAACTGGAACGGACAAGATATCCTATGTCAATTCCTGAAATATCATTACCTTCCAGCAAGGCAACCTGGTAAGTCGGTCCGCCTGATTGCCGGACTCGGTCGGCAATATCCTGTAGTACATGGATGTTTTCAACTTCCTGCAGGGCAATAATTTCAGGAGTGTCGTAATAGTGAATGAGTTTACTGGCGGTTAGTTCAATTCGTTGTCTGTAGCGAGCAGTGGTTTCAAGTTTTCCTAATCTATTATCAACATCGTCGAATAGCCGATTCATATTCTGGCTGAGGATTGAAAATGTCTCGCTGGCGAGCGTTGAAGCTGTAAGTGTTCCTGCAATTAACAGGCAGGCAAGTATTAATTGCCGTATGAACTTCAATGCGACTTGAGCCAGTCCGACCATAATCGAAAGAGGGCAGGGTTACTTGCTGCTACAACAGAACGTGTTTCCAGAGATTCAATGAAAACAGCTTCACCTTTATGAGTTTCACTAACACCGCCTGCCTCGGCGAGCAACAGGCAACCTGCTGCGTAGTCCCAGAGTTTCTCACTACCGTGGATGATTAATTGTACACGTCCGGCCGCGAGCCACGCCCATTCCAGTGCGCAACTGCCGATATTACGTTGCGATTTATAGGCTGGCTGGCAAACCAGTGTTTTCCTCAGTAAATCGGGTAGACGTTTGAAATCGATGAATGCCACCGATTGTGACAGCTCCCGGGGTTGCTGTGGGGGCTTCATTTTAAAGTTATTCAGCCAGATTCCCTGATTTCTAATTGCTGAAAAGAATTCCCCTCGCAGTGGGTCGTAAACAACACCGAGCACCACTTGACCTTCGCTGATTAATGCCAGTGATACCGAAAATATCGGCAGGCTTGCGTGATAATTGGTGGTACCATCCAGTGGATCGATGCACCAGTAGTCCTGTTGTGAAGATATTGCCTGCAGTTGTGCGTCGCGATCAATTTCCTCACTCAGCATTCTGACCGTGGGGAATGTAGCAGCAAGTTCCTGTGTCAGTAAATCCTGCATGGCCAGGTCTGCATCGGTTACAATTGAACCATCGCTTTTATAGCTTGCTGTTGACTGTTGATATATCGAAATTAAACTCGACTGTGCTGAACGCTCAATAATGGATTGGATGGTGAGCAGGTCATTGTAGTCATAATGGTAATGTGTCACGTTGCTACTCTTTCTCCTGCATTGCCTGACTGAACCTGGATAGCAAGTAGTGGGTTGATCTTTGACGGTTGCTAATTGGAGAATTCCAGCCAAAATATTAATAGTAAATATAACAATGACTTTAGCGCATTGATCAGGTAGATGAAACCGATTACGAAATTTTATTTGTTAGATTTTACTCTAAATGTGCAGTATCGCGGCGCAGGGTGGCTGTTATATCATCGCCCTCAGGCATTAGAATAATATTAGAAACTTTATTGACGTGAATAACACTTTCTTTCTTACTCAGCAAATTGCAAATTTGATGGAAGATTTCGTCCGTGAAATTGAAACCGGCTCGTCTTTGTTTTTACTTTATGGCGATGATGGTGTTGGAAAATCCAGGTTGCTTTTGAAACTGAAAGCGGACAGGTTAAACCATAAATCGATTCGTTTCATTGATTTTGATACAGAGCAGGAAAATGAAACCAGTGATCTGATAAAACAAATTGCTGCGAATGCAACCGAAGGGGATGTCATTATCTTCGACCATTTCGAGTCGGCGACAAATAAGTCACAACAGCAGATTTTTGATAGCTGGTCTACCGAAGGGCGAGATAAAAACCTGAATATGATTGTCTGTGCCAGTAGTGCTGGATTCAATCGCTTTCGACATCTTGCTCATCAATATGAACTGGAAGCAATGAGTTTTAAACTTCTGCCCTGCGATCGGGCAGAAAGCGAAGCTTATCTTCTGCACCTGCTTTACCCTGATCACGCGTTCGCCACGCTGGCTTTGCCGACCTCAGTTAAACGTCTCCTGCATCAGAGTAAAGGTTTGTTTTCCCGATTAAGGGAAATTGCTGATCACCATAGTGATTTAATCAATATAAAACATGAAATTGAATCAGCATCACGAACATTGCCTTTTGTTATCATTTTCAGCCTGCTCATCGGCATAGCAGCTGCCGGCTATTTCTTTCATTTATCGCAGTCATCGACTGATATTGAACTGGCGAATACAGAAATTCAGTCAGGGCCGAATGTTCCGGTTTCTGGATCAGAACCAGAACCAGAGCCAGAGCCAGAGCCAGAATTAGAACCAGAGCCAGTACCAGAACTGGCTACAGACTCTGGATCCATAGAAGTCTCCGAGCCCATGGTTGAGGTAGAGTCGGTCATCAATACGCCTGCGTATGTTATACAGAATGATGACGTTGCTGAATCAGATCCAAACTGGTTTAAGCAACGCCTCGTTTATAGTCATGACTGGATCCACAATAGCAACAGTAATCGGGGTACGATTCAGATTATGTCTATCGGAGTTGAACGCTTTAATGCCGGCAACTTTCAGGCTTATCTGGATGGGCTACGGGAGCAGGGTCTCGATATTTCTCAGTTACGACTATTTGAGACTCAAGCTGGTAATCGTGCAGTATACACCTTAATTTTTGGAGACTATATTGACAGGCACGAAGCCAACAGACAGATCGGTTTTTTACCCGAAATTCTTGGAGCTGAGAAACCGATACCAAGGTCTACTGGCAGTATCGCTCGGGAAATAGCAATAAATAACAGTAATTGAAGAGTTGCTCAGATTTTCAAATGATGAATGCCAACGGAGAAACATCAATGCGCTATGATTTGATTGTCATCGGCAGTGGACCAGCCGGTAAAAGAGCAGCGATTCAGGCATCAAACCTTGGCAAACGCGTCCTGCTGGTTGAGAAGACGCAAATTGTCGGTGGAGTTACGGTACATAGCGGAACGATTCCAAGTAAGACCCTGCGAGAAACCATACTTTTTCTCTCCGGATGGCGTCAAAGAGGGATTTACGGTCGTAGCTATAAGGCAAAAGACAATATTACCGTGCAGGATCTAACTCAACGTTTACAGACAACCTTGACCAGGGAAATCGAAAGTACTCAGCACCAGCTTAAGCGTAATAATGTCGACATTGCCTATGGTCACGCTCGATTTGTGGATGAGTACAGAGTTTCCGTCGAGGATCATTCGGCAGGGTTTACCGAATTTGAAGCGCAAAAGATTCTGATTTGTGTTGGCACAAGAACTCATAGACCAGACAATATGCCTTTTGATGGTGACTCTGTCATCGACAGTGATGAAATCATCAACATGGCCCGGATTCCAAAAAAACTACTGGTTGTGGGTGGTGGCGTTATAGGACTCGAATACGCCACTATTTACAGGGCGCTCGATATAGAAGTGACGATACTGGAATCGAATGATTATATTCTAGGATTTTTTGAAAAAGAAATCGTCGATGAATTGATTCACCATCTGCAGGGTTCGGATATCAGTTTACGCCTTGACGACCAGCTCGCCAGTATCGAAAAACGCGACGATGATATGGTTATCTGCCGTTTACAAGGTGGTAACAGTATTTGTGTCGATACTGTGTTGTTTGCCGTTGGAAGAAAGGGATTTACCGACGATCTGGCTCTGGAGCAGGTAGGCATTGAGACAGATTTTCGAGGGCGCATTCAGGTGAATGATAACTATCAGACGAGTCGGCCACATATTTATGCTGCGGGTGATGTGATCGGATTTCCTAGCCTCACATCTACTTCTATGGAGCAGGGCAGGCATGCTGCCTGTCATGCTTTCGGTATAGAAGTAAAGAGTCAGCCCGAACTGTTTCCTTATGGCATTTATGCAGTTCCTGAAATGAGTATGGTTGGCTTGACGGAGAAGGAGTGTCATAAACGTGGGATTAGTTTCGAGGTAGGTGTGGCCAGATTCAGGGATATTGCTCGGGGTCAGATTATAGGGCTACGTGAAGGGATGTTGAAAATGTTGTTTTGCATCAAAACCCAAAAATTGCTTGGTGTGCATATTATCGGTGAGGGTGCGACAGAACTGGTACACATAGGACAGGCAGTCATTAGCTTAGGGGGAACTCTGGATTACTTTACTCAGACCGTATTCAATTACCCAACACTGGCCGAGGTCTATAAAGTAGCCGCGAATGATGCTAACAATCGTATGAATTCCCGATCATTGTGAGTCAGGCAGTTTTTCTTTCCAGGTAGCTAGCTTTAAATCAGCATTGTTCCCATGGCAGTTTATCGAAACGCCAGCCTGCAAGTGTGCTGCGCTGATGATTATCATCCAGTTCACCTTCGAATCCATGTTCAATGTTGTATACGCGCCTGAAGTCATTTTCGACAAGTAATTTGCCTGCCTCATCGGACCGATTGCCACTTCGGCAAATTAATAAAACCGGAACCGAATGGTGCTCGGGTGAATCGATTATGCCACCGAGTACCAGTTTTCTAACTTCGCGTACGAAGTCCGGGTTAATAATCCAGTCTGGCTCGGTGATCCAGGGGATATTGACGGCGCCCTGGGGGTGTCCGATAAAAAGATATTCCATATCCGAGCGTACATCGATGAAAGCTACTCGCGGTTCGCTCTGAATCAGATCCCAGGCCTTCTTGGCGCTGATATGGTTTACCTGTGATTTTGGCATTTTTACCTCGGATTTCATTACCTGGGTGAATAGTAATTAATGCAAAATCAATATGCTATTATCTTTTTAAAAAACAAC
>JAAEOZ010000472.1 GCA_024222685.1 Gammaproteobacteria bacterium
ATATGCTTCTTCACGGTAATCGGATAATAAGTACCACCTTTAACCGTGGCGTCGTTGGCGACAACCATGCATTCCTGACCGTTGACCCGGCCGATACCGGTAATCAATCCACCTGCGGCGATATTGTCGTCACCATACATTTGATAACCGGCGAACTGACCGATTTCAAGAAAGGGTGAACCTGCATCGAGTAAAGTTTCGATGCGATCACGCGGTAGCAACTTACCGCGGCTTAAATGTTTTTCTCGCGAGCGTTCACCACCGCCGAGACTAATAGTCGCAACCTTATTGCGCAGGTCTTCAACCAGTGCCAGCATGTTATCCCGGTTGGTTATAAAATCCTCCGAACGAGTATTCAGCTTTGTTTGAATATGTGACATTGTCTCACTCCTGCCTTATTTCACGGGCGATGACGATGCGTTGAATATCACTGGTGCCTTCGTAAATTTGCGAGATGCGCACATCGCGATAAATACGCTCCAGGGGAAAATCATTCAGATAACCGTAACCGCCTAAAACCTGAATCGCCGCAGAGCAAATTTTTTCCGCCGCCTCGGAAGCAAAAAGCTTGGCCATACTCGCCTGCTTTAAACAGGGTTCACCGGCTTCGCGTAAGCGAGCAGCATTGAGTACCATGAGTCGAGCGGCTTCGAGTTGCGTCGCCATATCGGCAAGTCTGAAGCCAACAGCCTGATGATCGATAATATTCTTACCAAAGGTTTGACGCTCTCTGGCATAATTCAGCGCGACCTCGTAAGCAGCGCGCGCCATGCCGACACATTGTGCACCTATGCCTATGCGACCGCCCTCGAGATTCATCAGCGCAATTTTATAACCCTCTCCCTCTTCTCCGAGCCTGTGACTTTCGGGGATACGGCAATTATTTAAAAACACCTGCGCGGTATCGGAGGCGTGTTGGCCAAGTTTGGTCTCGACACCGGCGACTTCATAACCCGGGTTATCGGTTGGTACTGCGAAGGCACTAATACCTCTTTTTCCCGCACTGGCATCGGTGACTGCAAAGATTACCGCAACATCGGCATTCTTCCCCGATGTAATGAATGACTTATTACCGTTTAGAATATAATCATCACCCTCGCGTCGGGCACTGGCCTTCAACGCCGAGGCATCCGAACCTGCCTGTGGTTCGGTTAAACAGAAACAACCCAACTTTTGTCCAGAAGCCAGAGGTTTCAAATAAGTCGCTTTCAGGTATTCACTACCAAAACCCAATAAAGACCCGCAGACCACCGAGTTATTAACGCTTAAAATTGTCGAACAGGCGCCATCACCGGCAGCGACTTCTTCGAGCGCCAGCGCAAACGCGATATAGCCGGTTTCACTGCCACCCCACTGCTCCGGCACCAGCATACCGAACAAACCGAGTTCACCCATTTCACGTAATTGTTCGGCCGGGAAATGGCTGCTTCGATCCCATTCTGCCGCATTCGGCAAAACATTATCCTGCACATAATCGCGTACAGAATCGCGGATCAGGATTTGTTCTTCGCTTAACTGCACAGCTCTACCGCTACAGCAGTCGCTTCGCCGCCACCGATACACAGCGCGGCTATGCCTTTTTTCAAACCCCGTCGTTTCAGTGCCGAAATCAGGGTGACCAGAATACGCGCTCCAGAAGCTCCTATCGGATGTCCAAGTGCGCAGGCGCCACCGTTAACGTTAACTTTGGCGTGGTCGAGTCCGAGGTCGTGCATGGCTGCCATGGTGACCACAGCAAAGGCTTCGTTAATCTCATACAAATCGACTTCGTCAGCCGACCAGTTGAGCTTTTCCAGCAGGTTTTGAATCGCGCCGACTGGTGCGGTAGTAAACCAGGCGGGTTCCTGTGCGAAAGTGCTATGACCCTGGATAACCGCGATCTGCGAGGCACCACGTGACTGTGCTTCACTCTCCGACATTAATACCAGCGCAGCGCCGCCGTCGGAGATTGAACTCGAATTGGCCGCTGTTACCGTGCCATCGGCCCGAAAGGCCGGGCGTAGCGATGGAATCTTGTCGATGTTGGCATTAAAAGGCTGCTCATCGGTATCGACAACCACGTCACCTTTCCGGGTTTTGATCGTGACCGACGTAATTTCATCCTTGAAGCCACCACTTTCGATCGCCGACTGAGCGCGTTTCAGTGAAGTAATCGCAAAATCATCCTGCTGCTCACGCGTGAATTTGTATTTGTCGGCCGTTACCTCGGCAAAAGTGCCCATCAACCGACCCTTGTCATAAGCATCTTCGAGACCATCGAGAAACATATGATCCATCACCTTGCCATGCCCCATACGCAGTCCAGCGCGTGCTTTGGGCAAAATATAGGGTGAGTTAGTCATGCTTTCGAGACCGCCAGCGACCATGACTTTATTCGTTCCGGCGAGCAACAAATCATGCGCCAGCATGGTGGCTCTCATACCCGATCCACACATCTTGTTAATCGTCGTACAGCCGGTTGATAGCGATAATCCGGCAGCGAGACTGGCCTGGCGGGCAGGCGCCTGGCCGAGGCCTGCGGGTAAAACACAACCCATGATTACTTCGTCGATGGCATCGGCATTCAGTCCACTGCGTTCGACTGCGGCTTTGATTGCCGCTGCACCAAGTTCGGGAGAAGTTGCCTCGGATAAGACACCCTGGAAACCACCCATCGGGGTGCGTGCTATTCCTGTGATTACGATTTTTTCACTCATTTATCTGGTCTCTTCAAATAGTTCACGCCCAATCAACATACGTCGAATCTCCGAAGTCCCGGCACCAATCTCATATAACTTGGCATCGCGCAATAACCGTCCTACCGGATACTCATTGGTATAGCCATTACCACCCAGCGCCTGTATCGCTTCGAGTGCCATCCATGTCGCCTTTTCGGCAGCGTATAGAATCGCACCGGCGGCATCTTTGCGGGTGGTTTCGCCTCGGTCGCAGGCTTTACCGACTGCATAAACATAAGCTTTGGTAGCATTCATGGTAGTGTACATGTCGGCCAGTTTGCCCTGCATTAACTCGAACTCACCGATACTCTGACCAAACTGTTTGCGTTCGTGTACATAGGGCACGACGACATCCATGCAGGCCTGCATAATGCCGGTCGGTCCAGCGGATAAAACCGCCCGTTCGTAATCGAGGCCACTCATTAACACGGCTGCACCTCGATTCAGCTCACTGAGGATATTTTCTGCAGGGACTTCGACATCCTGGAACACCAGTTCGCCGGTATTCGAGCCGCGCATTCCGAGCTTGTCGAGTTTTTGAGCAGTAGTGAAACCGAACGCCTTCTCGACAATAAAGGCGGTGATGCCCTTCGACCCGGCATCGGGCTCAGTCTTGGCATAGACCACGATGACATCGGCATCGGGACCATTGGTAATCCACATCTTGGTGCCATTCAGGACATACTGATCGCCCTTTTTCTCGGCTTTCATTTGCATACTGACGACATCCGAACCCGAACCAGGCTCAGACATTGCCAATGCACCAATCCATTCACCAGCGACCAGCTTTGGCAGATATTTCTCTTTTTGTTCAGAATTGCCATTACGATTGATCTGATTGACACAAAGATTAGAAAAGGCGCCGTAGCTCAAGCCCACCGAGGCCGAAGCACGGCTGATTTCTTCCATCGCCACGATATGCGCCAGATAACCCATATCCGCACCGCCGTATTGCTCCGGAACGGTTACACCGAGCAATCCCATGTCGCCGAGTTTCGGCCAGAGTTCGTTAGGGAATTCGTTGCTGCGATCAATCTCGGCAGCTAGTGGTGCAATTTCGGCCTGTGCGAAGCTAGCAACCGCATCGCGTAATAAATCGACGGTTTCACCGAGATCGAAGTTCAGGCTTGGAAAAGTTGTCATAGAAAACCCCTCTTGTGGCTCAACGCCGGCAGATTGAGGGAAGAAACTATAATTAACGTTTACGTAAACGTCAACTAAAAATCAAGATCCATTCTAAATTTTTTATAAGTCTGTGATAGCGTGTTATTTTTGACCGAAATAAACTTCGATGAGCTCATTGTTTGAGGTAAGCTCATCCGTCGAACCGCTCATCTGGACTTTCCCAGTTTCCAGCACATACAGATGCTTCGCAAGGCGTGTGGCGAAATTGACGTTTTGTTCTGTTATAACAATCGTTAACCCCGTTTCTTCATTCAGCTGCTTTAGGGCTGCTGCAATATCCAGGCAGACCCTGGGGGCTAATCCGATTGTCGGTTCATCGACCAACAATAGACGTGGACTCGTCATCAGCGCTCGTCCCAACGATACCATTTGACGTTCTCCACCGCTTAAGGTGCCGGACTCCTGTTTCTTGCGCTCTTGAAGCCGCGGGAAAAGCTTGTACACCAGGCCCAAGTTTTTCTCAATGGTATCGCGTGCAGTAAATGCACCTACCAGCAGGTTATCCTCCACAGACATATACGGGAACAGGTTGAATCGTTCTGTAGCATAGCCAACGCCACAACCAACGATTTTAGAACGAGGTAAATCTACCAGGGATTTCTCTTCCAGACGGATATCACCCTGCGTCTGGGTCAGGTTCAAAATTGAATCCAGCAGGGTCGATTTGCCCGCTCCGTTTGCCCCTATAATCGCGATGATGTCACCCTGCTCAACGTCAATATTGATCTCGCTCAGGGCGCGCGCTTTGCCGTAAAACGCCGATAGTTGATCGATCTCCAGAAATGCCATCTACTCGTCTCCGAGGTAAGTCGCCCGAACCTGGTCGTCGGCCATTACATCGGCAAACGATCCTTCCGCGACAATCGCGCCATAATTCATCGCAATGGCCCGATCAATCAGCGGTTCGAGTGATTTGAGATCGTGGCTGACGATTACCAACGTCATACCGGCCTCACGCTTCTGATTAATCAACTCCGCCATTTGTGCAATCTCGGCAACGGTCAAACCGGCGAATACTTCATCGAGCAACATCACAGAAGGATCGGTTGCCAGCGTACGAGCCAACTCCAGTTTACGTAGATCACCGATAGATAGTTCGCTGGGATGACGTAGAAAATCATTCTCAGTAAAACCAACACTTTGCGCCAGTTCGATTTCTCGCTCCGGGTCGGGTCGCCGCATTATCATCTGCCAGATACTATCCGGCATCAGGCCAACACGGATATTTTCCAGTACATTCATATCAGCAAAAGGACGGGGAACCTGGTAAGTCCTGCATATACCACGCTGAATGCGCTCATGAGTTGGTAGATGCGAAATTTCGCTATCGAAACAGGTGATGCTCCCGCTGGTTTGTCGAAGCTCCCCCATAATTAAACTGAAAATCGTGGTTTTACCTGCGCCGTTAGGACCGATCAAACCAAGTGACTCACCCTCGGCGACCTGGAATGACATTTCGTTGGTAGCAATTAGGCCACCAAACATCTTGACCAGATTTTTAACTTCCAGGTGATGCGACACGTTCAGGCCTCACCGGCTTTAACTACGCGATACTTCCGCCACTGTCGCATGACTATTTCGTACAAACCTTTGGGCTGGTACATATATATTACCAGTGCAATACTGCCATAAATAAAATATCGCTCGGCGCCCGGTAAAAATGGGCGCAGGTATTCAAGCAGAAAAGTCAGGAAGAATGCCCCCAACATCGGCCCAACAATGGTCGACGCGCCACCGATTAGTACGGCAACAATAATGGTGAAGACAAAATTAATATCAAACAGCGCGCGCGGTGCGATAGACCCCAGGTAGTGCACATAGAATGCACCCCCCAATCCGGCAACCATGGCTGACACCATAAATGCAAACAATTTTAATCTGGTGGTGCTCAAGCCACTGCCACGTACCGATTCCTCATTCATCCCAATGGCACTTAAGGCAGTGCCAAATCGAGTTTTCATCAAAACCCACATGGAAATGGCAATCACAATCATAAGCCCGAAGGACATGTA
Organism: Gammaproteobacteria bacterium; assembly: GCA_024222685.1. GTDB lineage: Bacteria > Pseudomonadota > Gammaproteobacteria. The sequence continues at coordinate 5,915 of JAAEOZ010000472.1, forward strand.
ATAGTTATTCACCGCCCCACGGGCAAGGGTTGTAACACCCGAGATGCCACGCGTGCCACCGGTTAAATCGGGGCGAATTACCTGCACCAGCTGGTACATCAGCTCCATAAATGCCAGCGTAACTAATGCAAAATAACTGCCTCTGATGCGTAAAGCTGGAAGGAAAAACAAAGTACCCGCCGCCATGGTAACGCAAACAGCCAACGGAATAGATAAGCCGACGGGCATACCAAATCGATACGACAGGATAGCCGTTGTATAAGCCCCAATTCCAATTAAGAATGGGTGTCCAAAACTGATATAGCCGGTGCGTCCGGATATCACATCCCAGCTGATAGCAAAAATAGCGAGGAAATTGGCAAAAATAACAGTACGCAAGGTACCTTTGGATACCATTTCTGGTAACAGCAGCATAAAAACAATAAATACCGCCCATAAGGCGACATGGCGCCTGCTTATTCCAGTCACCCCAATTCCTCCCGTCCGAACAGCCCTCTGGGAGATATAATTAATACGCCGATGATAAGCAGCATGGTGAACACACCCCGCAACTCTGCTGCTATCAGGGTGGTGGAAATAATTTCCATGAAGCCGATGATATGAGCAACAATCAACGTGCCAACGATCGATCCAATACCGCCAACAATGACGACCGCTACGGCAATAATCAACGGTGCCACCCACATATTTGGAGACAACTGTGTGTAACTCGCAAAAAACACACCCGCCAGCGCACCAAGACCACCCGAAATACCCCAGGTGATTAAATTAATACGGTCGGTATCCACGCCGCAAACCGTAGCTCCCTTTGTATCCATCGATACCGCCTGCATGGCACGACCGGTATGGGTTTTGCGCACAAACCAGTATAGCCCTCCGAGTATCAGCCAGCTGACAATGGTGGCTGTGAGTATATTCAGGGTTACCGTCGCACCCCCGACATGCCACACCCCGGGGAGAATTGGATGAAGTATTTTTGCGCTATCGTTGAACAAAAGCACGATGCCGGCCTGGATAACTACAGCTAGAATCAATGTCGAAATTTCAACCGCAACATGGTCGCCTTTAAGTGGTTTGACCATTGCCCTGTACATCAGGATCCCCATCAAACAACCCATTAAAACCGCAACCACCATGCCGACTATTTTTGGCATCCCCTGTGTCTGGACAACATAGAAATAGATATATCCACCAACCATTAGATAGGATGCGTAAGCCAGGTTAAGAACACGACCGACACTGAAAATCAAGGTAAAACCAACAGCAATGAGCGCGTAGAGGCCGCTAAGCAACAACCCCTGGATAAGTATCTGGATCATATTAAAACATCAATAACAGCATAAAAAAGGGGTGGTCGACACGTTGTGCCACCACCCACCTTTGCCTGCTTTACTCCTACTTGACCCAGGATGGAACAGAGAATTCACCCGTGGCATATTTTGGTGGATATATGACTGCAGTAGTACCGTCTTCGTACCACTGTATAACCACCATAGCCGGCGCGCCATCGTCATAAGGTGGCGTGATATCAAACTTGATGTTATGCGGATAGGTGCGACCGGTACGCTTTTCAACCTCGCCTGGTTGCCAGAAGGCATAACGCAGCCACAATTGGCCATCTTTCTCCAGTTTAATATCCTGCTTAAGCATTTCCTTTGGCCATTTGTCAGCACTAAAACCACC
>JAAEOZ010000473.1 GCA_024222685.1 Gammaproteobacteria bacterium
CCGGTATTGTTGCCAATGCATTTATAATTGCCTTTGCCAGAACACGCTTAATCATTATTGCATTTTGGTATTTTAATTCCCAAATTGCAATGTAAATTTATACGAATTTAACTCGTCAGCCAGGATTTGATATTCTGTATTGTTATATTTTTGATGATTTCGGTTTTTAGCTGGGCTGGTGAATACTTTGAAGGTTTTTATGAGCGATGGAAGGGCGGCAGGGTCAATGTATGGAAGGGTGAATTTGAATCTGGCTTTAAACGCATTAATAGCGATATGCCCGGCGATGTTTTCCTGTTTAGGAATCGTGCTTACTTCCACACATGGAAAGAAGGCTCATATCTGAGAACTGAAAAGTCGAAAGAGTATGAATGGCCATTCCCCCGGATATTAATTCGGCAGGGTGGATATATGTTTGGATTTGAAGAAAGTTTTTCCGCAGGCCCGGCTTGCGAAATCGGTTATAGACAATAATATGTACTACTCTATCGGTTCCAGCGCCGCTATCGTTTTCAGCAATTCATTCGTCAATTTAGTGAATTCGCTGAGCAGAGTTTGTTCGATTTCCAGGTGGCCTTCGTACTCGGCGATATTCCTGCGATTGTCGCACTGGGGAAATATCTGTGCTTTTTCGGCAGAAAGATTAACGGTATGGGTTAAACACTGAAATACCTGATACCGATTAGTCGAACGGAACCCATGCCAGCGCAAGGCGGCAAGTGCCAGAGCATGGGCCGATTGAACCAGCCCATTAAACTCACCGGCGTGCGCCGGTTCTGGATGTATTTCGCCAATCCTGGCCAGATTATTTAACGCTTCCAAAGTCATCCATATTCCCGATTATCGGTATTTTTTCCTGATCGACTATTTTTTCTAGAAAGTTGCTTCCCTGCTGTAATTTACGCTCAAACTCGGCTTGCGTATAGAGCGTCGGATTAATCGGTCTTTTCAGCTCTTCCTGAGCGGGTAATAACAAACGTATTAATTCCGTATAATTTAACCCATTTGCCACAATCAGCAAATCGATATCGCTTTCAGCTCGCTCCAAACCCTTGGCCATTGAACCATAAACAAAAGCGATGATAATGTCCTTCGCCATCGGCGCCAGGGCATCGTGCAACACATCTGCAACACCAACAGTTTTTTTGACGATGCTGACCAATTCGTTATACAAAGAACAGGCCGGATTAGCCTGGAAATGGATTTGATTACCGATTTTGGAGCGCGTCAATATACCCGCCGCCGCCATGCGATCCAGTTCTCTTTTGATGGTGTGCACGCCCATACCGGTCAGGCGTATTATTTCTTTGGTATAAAAACTGCGATCAGGGCGGCCGTATAAAAGTTGCAGAACTTTTTGCTGGGTTTTAGTTAGCAGGGCATTGGCTAGTTGACTCATAGTTGAATGAGATAGTACATGATATATGTACTTTAGTTCATATTTTATGAACTAACAAGGAGTTGGTGGGTGTTAGGTGGGTTTTGGTTAGTTGGCCGTAGAAGGCGGATCGGAAACACCATCCGACTAAAAGTGTTAGTTTCTGATACTACTGGTTAAATGTCATCTGCTATTTTTACCAACAGCGTGATAAGCTAAATAAATGACCGCCAGGAAAAACACTAACTGGTTTGTTTACATCATCCTGGCTGATGATGGCTCGTTTTACACGGGTATCAGCACCGACGTTGATCGTCGATTTTTAGAGCATTGCGAGAAAGCTAGCGGGGCGAAATATTTCAACGGGCGCAAACCGGTTGAAATTGTGTATCAGGAAGACGGTCATAACCGCAGTAGCGCAAGCAGGCGCGAAATCGAAATCAAAAAGCTCAATCGGTTACAGAAAAAATCGTTAATCGATAGTGGTCAGGTCGCTACTGAACTCGACAACGCCGAGCATAATTAGTATCTGATCCTGCGCTGCGCTGAGTATCCTGCAACGTTCTTCTTCGCTCTGAATACTCTTGGCAATGGCTACCGCACCAACCAGAGAGGCCAGAATTACGCGGGATCTATCCGCAATAGTGGCCTGGTTTCTAGCCAACGAGAGTTTTTTCAGCTTACAAAGGGCGGTAATCCTCTTTTCAAGAATTTTCAGAATACTGAGATAGGATTTTTCGTAAAGTTGCCTTATTTCGGCGCTATCGCTACCGATTTCATTGAACAGGATATTCTCCGGTGAAGGCCTGGATTGCTCAGACAGAGCCCTTAAATTCAGTAAATTGCTGGCAAGTTGGGTTAAGTGATTGATTGAAAAAGGCGCTTTTGCAAGCCGACCACTGGTGCTGCCGTCCAGAGTCTGCAAAAAAGAGGCCTTATAAAGCGCTTCTTTAGACTCGAAATGCGCATAAAATGCACCATGTGTCATCTTCGCCAGCTTCATCACCTGGTTAATAGACACCTTGTCAAAGCCGAATCGACAAAAAAGCTCTGTCGCCGACAGTAGTATGCGCTCCTTCGATTTTAATTTATGTTCGGCCGTATAAGGCACTGTGCCCCCGTGACCCGCCAACAAATCCGAGTCTAAAAATTATCTTGATCATATTCTACATATGAATAGGGTCTATCATCAAATAAATGTATTTGTTAGTCGGGTCTTTCATGAGTACGAAAATAGTAGTGACTGGAATGGGTATGATCAGCCCGTTAGGATGCGGTGTAAACAGCGTATGGAAACGACTTATCGCTGGTCAGAGTGGCATCGTGCCGATAGCTCGATTCGACGTTGAAGACTTCCCGGTAAAAATAGCAGGACTGGTGCCAGATCACGCCGAAGACGCAGAAGCAGGCCTGAATCCTGAAAATATAGTTGATCGTAAAGAACGCAAAAAAATCGACCTGTTTACGCTGTATGCTCTCGCTGCTGCCGAGGAAGCGCTGCAACAGGCGAACTGGCTCCCGCAAAATCTTGCCGATCAAATGGCTACAGCGACGGTTATAGGTACTGGAATTGGTGGCTTTCCAACAATTACAGAAGCACAAAAAACCATGCAGACAAGGGGTTATAAGCGACTTTCTCCTTTCGTAGCGCCCGCCTTTCTGGCTAACCTGGCTGCTGGCAATCTGTCAATTCGATACAAATTCAGAGGGCCGATTGGCTGCCCGGTGACTGCCTGCGCGGCAGGTATACAGGCTATAGGCGATGGTATGCGATTGATCAAAAGTGGCGAAGCCGAGGTTGCTCTGGTTGGCGGCACAGAAGCCTGTGTGGATCTACTCGCACTTGGCAGTTTCAATGCCCTGCACGCACTGTCAACCCGAAACGATCAGCCCGAAAAAGCATCCCGGCCATTCGACCGCGACCGCGATGGCTTCGTCATGGGGGAAGGCGCTGGACTGATGGTTATTGAGACACTTGAGCACGCACTCGGACGCGGCGCTACTCCACTGGCTGTGCTCAGCGGCTACGGCACCAGTGCCGATGCCCATCATATTACTTCAGGCCCCGAAGATGGTGCAGGTGGCGCAGCAGCCATCAAAACGGCTTTAAACAGTGCCGCACTGAGGCCAGCCGATATAAACTACATAAACGCTCATGCGACATCAACCCCGGTCGGTGACCAGGCCGAAATCGCTGCACTGAGGAATGTCTTTACCGAGCACCTGCCGTCGATCCCGATTTCGTCAACTAAATCAGCAACCGGTCACCTGCTCGGGGCCGCCGGTGGCATCGAAAGTATTTTCTCCGTGCAAGCTGCTATCAGCGATACTATTCCACCAACACTCAACCTGGATAATCCCGAAGATAATCTCTCTGACCTTAATTTGGTACCTAACCAGTCGATCAGGCAGCCTACCCAACATGTTCTCTGTAATGGGCTGGGTTTTGGCGGGGTTAATGCTACTTTGATTGCGAGTAAGTATTCGGATTGACACTTAAAGCAAGCATAGAAATCACCTTGCTTCCATGATAAGTTATTGATTCCAGACCTGAATTAATGGAATAAATTGACTGGAAATAAATAATGAACAGACATGAAAAAATCAATTACGTCGAACTCCCTTCAAAAGACCTGGAAGCCACAAAATCCTTTTTTACTTCCGTATTTGGGTGGTCTTTTACCGATTACGGCCCCGAATATGCTGCATTCTCGAATGAAGGCATTGATGGAGGCTTTTTCAAATCTGAATTTTCATGCACAACAGAAAACGGTAGCGCTCTGATTGTCTTTTATAGCAAGGAACTAGAGAACACCCAAACCAGAATTGAGGGTGCAGGTGGTTCAATAGTAAAGCCCATATTTTCCTTTCCAGGTGGTCACAGGTTTCATTTTAGTGATCCATGCGGTAACGAGTATGCAGTGTGGTCAGATATAAATACAGATTGAATAAGAACAGGCCCAATCGCTGGGGCTCTACACAGGAAATTAATAGCAAGGTTCTGAGGGCAATGTTAAGGAGTTACGGCATCGATATTTTTTGATAGGCGAACGTGAGCCTCACCGGTTACGGTGGGAATCGTAAGTCTGCTGTATTTCATGGTGTATGCGCCTTTGCATCCAGGAAAAGTGCTGTATCGCAAAATAATGGCGTCTAGCAAAGTTTTTCAGACAAAATAGTCAATTTGTCAGTACCTTTACAACAAATTATCCAAAAAAACTGAAATTGTATGTCAACCAACTGTTTAGTTTTGCGTTAGACAATCCTAACGGTGCAATTTTGCTCGTTAATTAACCATAACAGTAAGGAATTTTTCTCATGAAAAATAAAACAATTTCAGCAGCCGCAGTATTGGCATTCACAATATATCAAGTGCCAGCCCATAGTATTGATCTTATTGACTCAGATGGAGACGGTGTAATTACATCCGTAGATGTGCAAGCAGCTCTAGATGCTGAACATGAAGCAGTATTAGATCAATATGATGTCGATGAAGATGGAGAGCTATCACAGGAGGAGCGTGATTCTTTGCACGAAGACCGATTCAATGAGGTTTTAGCCGCATATGATGCAAATGAAGATGGAGAGCTTTCTCGTGAAGAAAACGAGGCCTTTCAGGAAGATCGCCATAGCGAAATGGAAAGTGCATTCGATACCGATGAAGATGGAACTCTTTCTGACAGTGAGCAAGAAGCCATGAATGAAGCCCTGGCTGGCCTTGGAGGTAAAAATCGTGGAAAACATCGTGGTGGACAAGGGCAACATAATGGTGATAAAGATGAATCACAGGGAGAAGATAGCGATCAAAATTCCGGATCTGCAAATGGTGGTGAGAGTGGAAATGGCGGTCGTGGTGGCCATGGTAAGGGTGAGAATGGAAATGGTGGTCGTGGAGGCCATGGTGAGGGTGAGAATGGAAATGGTGGTCGTGGAGGCCACGGTGAAGGTAAGAGTTGAAATGATGGTCGTGGAGGCCATGGTTTAGGGTGAGAAATGTGCTCTAAACCTTTTCGTAATTGAAAAGCCACACAAGCAAGTTAAACTAGTTTGTGTGGCTATTAAGGGCATCTTTAGAGATGCCCTTAATAGACTATCCACGTTACATCGCAGGTTAACCTATCTATATGACCAATACTCAGCCAATTTACAATCGCATGGACAGCTTTTTGGCTTCGGTAGAAAAACAGGCGCTAGTGATGGCAAAAATGGCAGTACATGAACCAGATAAGGCTCAGGATATCGTGCAGGATGCGATGTTTCAGATGGTTAAAAAATATGCAAACAAGCCGGAAGATCAGTGGTCGAGTTTATTTTTCCGGATTTTGAATAACCGGGTTATCGATCAATATCGGAAACGTGGCCTATTGGATAGAATGACTCAATGGTTTGGATATCAGACGGATGATGAAGTTAACCAGCCCGACGTAGTTGATCAACTACCCAGTACTATCCTGGAGCCAGATGCTCAATTTCAAATTAATGAAATTGGCCACGGACTTCGACAGGCATTGGAACTTTTGCCACTCCGACAACAGCAGGCACTCACGCTTCGTCTCTGGCTTGGCTTGAGTGTTCAACAGACAGCAACCGCCATGAAGATATCTGATGGTAGTGTTAAAACACATTTACATCGAGCGTTAGAAGCGATGAGAATGCACCTAAGTGAGTATCAGTAATCATGAAGCAAAAAAATACCACTGAACGAATTCATTTGTCTGAGAAGGAAGTATCACAGAACGAAATGATAAGTGATAGTTTGAAAAAAAGCCTTGATACGGAAGTAAATGACATGGACTGGATTTCATCGTCAAAACTTTACTCGTCGAGGCAGCGGGCTTTGGAACAATTACAAACAAAAAAACAATCCTTTTTTACAGGCTTCAGTAGAATTGGTTTTGCCCTGGCCGCCAGTATCATTATTGCTGTGACATTATTCATAGAGGCACCTCAACAGGTGAGCGAAATTGATACTACTGCTGAGGCACAGGTATTTGAAAACTTAAACGTTCTTGCATCCAATGATAGTGTAGAATTTTTCCAATCTTTGGACTTTTTAATTTGGCTGGAAAATGAATCGGATACACAAGGGTAGCAACGTGTTCTTAATATCCCTAACGATAATATCTGGAGGCGCAAATGCTACTGAAATTTCACCTGCCCCAGGATTGCTTGAACTATTAGGGCAAACTCTAGAGCTGGAACAGCTCGGAGTAGATGTCGATTTATTAATTGATCAACGACTGCAGGCACAAAAACAACACAAAAAGGTACCAGAAAAAGTAGAGGAATCAAATCTATGAAGACTCTCTATTTCATACTCATGCTGATGTTAACAAGCGTGATACATGCAGCGCCACTCTGGGAAGAGCTTGATGCAAAGCAGCAAAAAGACCTACAGAGCTTACAACAGGCGTGGGATCAAATGGGAGCCGTCAAAAGGAACAATATAATACGGGGCCTTGCTCACTGGAATACGCTGGATATAGATGCTAAGCAGCGGGTTCAAAACCGTTACTCAAGCTGGCAGGAATTATCTGAATCAGATCAAAAGGAATTACGTGACCAGTTTAATAGATTTCAGGCTATGGATGAGCCACGAAAAGCAAAGCTCAGGTCATTATTCAAACAGCATAAGAACTTAAGTAAGGAAAATCAAAGAAAACTGCATCAACGTTTTGAACAGGATGTAATGTCACAAAAAAGGGCTCTCGATCATGGTTTGAATACTCCCCCAGAGTCCTCCAATACCTATTCTTCTGAAGGAAGCCCCGGCCCGGCTTTAGATGGTGACAGAGACAGCCAGGATGGTGGTGACCCCGGTGACGGAGGCCCCGGTGATGGAGGCCCCGGTGACGGAGGCCCCGGTGACGGAGGCCCCGGTGACGGAGGCCCCGGTGACGGAGGCCCCGGTGACGGAGG
>JAAEOZ010000474.1 GCA_024222685.1 Gammaproteobacteria bacterium
CGGTGGCATTGTTCGCACTATCAATTTTGAATCCGGTCAATCTGCGAAATCGGGCAGCTTACTGGTACAGCTCGATAATCAAACTGAAAAAGCCAGCCTTAAATCAGCACAGGCACAATACGAATCTGACAATAGTCAGTATCAGAGGTTGCTTAAATTAAAGAATCAGTCTTTTGTAACTAAAAATGATCTCGATACACAGGCAGGCCTGGTAGACGTTGCAAAATCTCAAATCGGTGTGGCCACGGCTGCTCTGGAAAAGAAAAGCGTCACCGCGCCATTCTCTGGCAAGCTTGGAATACGGCAGGTAGACCTCGGTGAGTATATCGCGCCGGGTACACCGATCGTCAGTCTGCAGGCGGTAGATGCATTGCTACTCGATTTCACATTGCCGGAATCTAATTTCAAGGATCTGGTGGTTGGCCAGTCGATCGACTTTAAAGTGCGTTCTTACCCTGATCGAGTATTTAAAGCACAGATAAAGGCATGGAATCCTATGCTAGACGCGAATACTCGCAATGTCAGCGTACAGGCTGAGGTCGATAACCGAAAAGAATTACTGGCACCCGGGATGTTCGCTGAAATGGATGTCACCAGTAACCGCAAGATTTCGGTATACAGTCTCCCTGAAACGACCATATTCTATAACATCTATGGCGAAGCGGTTTATGTACTTGAAACAGACCAGTCTGATAATAATAATTTAAACCCTGATTACAGACTGGCCGCGAGACAGGTAAAAGTGGCTTATCGTGACAATGGTAAGGTCGGCATACTTCAGGGTATACAGGAAGGAGATCTTGTAGTAACTGCCGGACAACTAAAACTTTACCCCAGTCTGAAAGTCGCGATTGTCGAAGACGTAAACAAAACTGATCAATCGCTAATAAAACAATAACAATCAAATGTTTACTGACTATTTTATCAAGCGTCCGGTATTTTCACTGGTTATCAGCACTTTTATTGTACTATTAGGTGTTCAGTCGTTTTTCAATGTTCAGGTGCGACAGTATCCCGAACTGGAAACTTCTGTAATTACCATCACAACAGTTTTCCCGGGCGCCAGTGCCGAGTTAATTCAGGGCTTTATCAGTACACCTGTTCAGCAGGCTGTTTCAAGTACAGCAGGCATCGACTTTGTGCGCTCGAGTAGCTCAAATAGTGTTTCTATTGTAGAAGTCCATATGAAACTGGGCATGGATGCAAATGCTGCACTCACCGAGGTAAGTACCAAGGTAGCCTCTATTCGAGGTGAATTACCGGCAGAATCACAGGATCCGGTCATAGCGAAAAGCTCCGCTGAGGGATTTGCGCTGGCTTATTATGGATTTTACAGTGAAACACTCAGCGATGTAGTGATCACCGATTATCTGTTGCGAACCATACAGCCGGCATTGTCTACAGTGAAAGGCGTAGCTCAGGCCGAAATCCTTGGCGGTAAGACTTACTCGATGCGCGTGTGGATGGACCCGATTCGTATGGCTGCTCTGAAAGTATCCGCAGCGGATATTGTTAACGCGATCGGGGCGGAAAACTATCAATCGGCCGCTGGTCAGACACGCGGTAATCTGGTACAGACCGACGTCAATGCTATTACAGATACTGACGATCCGGAGATTTTTAAACGTTTTGTGATTCGCGGGGACAGCAACAATACAGTGCGCCTTGGCGATGTGGCTGAGGTTGAACTCGGTGCAGAAAATTATGATAGCCTGGTAATGTTTGATGGCGTGCCTTCGATTTATATCGGAATTCAGGGCACGACTGATGGTAATCCGCTAACAACTATCAAGCAGGTTACTGCGGAACTTGAGAAGCTGAAAAAGTCATTTCCACCCGGATTAAAGGTCGCGATAGCTTATGACTCGACTGAGTTCATTCAGGCGTCAATCGACGAAGTTATACTAACACTGCTTCAGGCATCACTTATTGTCGTTGTGGTTATTTTTCTTTTCCTCGGCTCATTCCGCTCAACACTGGTGCCACTGGTTACCATTCCATTGTCAATTGTCGGTGTATTGTTTTACATGCAGTTAATGGGTTACTCAATCAACCTGCTAACACTGCTGGCAATGGTAATGGCTATCGGCCTGCTGGTAGACGATGCTATCCTCGTAGTTGAAAACATTTATCGCCACATAGGTGAAGGTCTGAAACCGCTACAGGCCGCACTGCTTGGTGCAGGTGAAATTGCCAAACCGGTTGTCGCCACATCTGTTGTGCTCTGCGTAGTCTATGTGCCGATCGGTATGCTGGGCGGATTGACCGGTGTTCTGTTTAAAGAATTTGCTTTTACCCTGGTCGGTACCATCATCATCTCAACGATTATTGCGTTGACCCTTTCCCCGATGATGTGCTCACGTGTACTCAAACCGACGGTCGCTAATAACGCTTACGCACGATTTATCACAGGTTTTTTCGACCGACTGCAACTTCGTTACGTAGGTTTTCTCGGCGAATCTTTGCGTACACGATCCGTGACCATATTTTTTGTTGTCATGGTACTGACCATCATCGCTATTATGACTCAGCGTTTTATGCCATTTATCCAGAACGAACTCGCGCCTGAAGAAGACCAGGGTGTGATATTTACATTTTCCCGGGCACCTGAACATGCCAATCTGGATTACCTGAATAAATACACCACACCATATATCGACATTTATCGAAAATTTGAAGACGAATACGACTCATCTTTCATGGCGAATGGTTTTGCCGGCCCCACCGTATCTTTTTCGGGCATGCTGTTAAAACCATGGGATCAGCGCAAGCTGTCTTCAAAGCAGATGATTCCTGAAATTCAAAAACAACTGGATCAACAACCTGGCTTACAGAGCTTTGCATTTAATCCACCTTCTTTACCCGGTGCCAGCGGAAACACGCCGGTAGAATTTATTCTTAAAACCCAACAAAGCTATACACAACTTTACGGTATGGTTCAGCAGGTACTTGCCAAAGCACGTGAATCAGGAAAGTTTTATTTTATTAAAAGTGATTTCGATTTTAGTAGCCCTGAAATCAAAATTTCTATCAATCGAGAACGCGCCGAAGCCATGGGCATATCGATGAGAGAAATAGGACAGACATTAGGTGTCATCCTCTCAGAGGGCTATGTCAGTCGTTTTAATCTTGCCGGCCGCAGCTACAAGATTATTCCACAGGCGCGTGGTGATCAACGCCAAAATGCAGATATTATCGGTCAGTATTTCGTCTATAACAATCATGGCGAGCAAATCAGTTTGTCAGCACTGGTAGACATTAAATACACATCAGTTCCGGCCGAACTGGTTCAGTTCCAGCAGCAAAACGCCGCTAAAATTGATGCAGTACCAGCCGTGCCTCTAGGCCAGGCCCTGCAGATATTGCGGGATATCACTGAGCAGGTAGCACCAGCCGGCTACAATTTCGATTACCAGGGACAGTCGCGACAATTAATACAGGAAGGCTCGGTGCTTGCGCTCACTTTCAGTTTTGCCATTATCGTTGTATTCCTTGTACTGGCTGCTCAATACGAGAGTCTACGCGACCCATTTGTTATTCTAACCACAGTACCGCTGGCAATGTTCGGGGCACTGGTGCCGATGTTTCTTTCTGAAGTTTCGATGAACATATACAGTCAGGTAGGCCTCATAACCCTGATAGGTCTGGTTAGCAAACACGGCATCCTGATTGTTGAGTTCGCCAACGAAATCCAGAAAAACGAACAGCTTTCGGCGCATGAAGCTGTTGTAAAAGCGGCCTCAATAAGACTGCGCCCGATACTAATGACATCCTTTTCGACTATTATAGGAATATTACCACTAGTCGTCGCTAGTGGCGCCGGGTCAGCGAGTCGACAGGCTATAGGTATTACAATTGTCGCTGGCTTTTCAATTGGTACACTATTTACGCTATTCGTTTTACCGGTGCTTTATACTTATTTTTCTCATGACCGAAGAAACGAAGTAACTTCACTGGCCATTCTTGAGTAACATTATTCACTGATAACGTCACCTCCTGAAAATCAGTCAATTTATAGTTTTGAGTTACAATGATTATTATTTTTCAAAATCGGAGATTACATGCCTCGTTATAATCGTATTTTAATCACTGGTGCAGCTGGAAATCTTGGTCGAGTTTTACGCAACGGACTAGCCCCTCTTGCGACAAAACTCAGACTGACTGATAGAGGTGAAATGACACCGCCGGAGGCGCATGAAGAAACCGTTATCTGTGAGTTAGGCAATTTCGAGGCGATTATGAAGGTCGTTGAAGGCTGTGATGCCATAGTTCACTTCGGAGCGGCGCCGTTAGAGCGACCCTGGGAGGAAATTCTCGATAGTTCTATAAAGGGCGGATACAACATTTACGAAGCAGCGAGACAGCATGGCGTAAAACGGATTATCTACGCCAGTTCGGTACATGCTGTCGGTTATGAACGACGGGAATCAGGAGCTGATACCGATACTGCCCATAACCCCGATACCCTGTATGGCGTTTCCAAGTGTTTTGTAGAAGATCTGGCTAAAATGTACTTTAACAAATTTGGAATTGAGTCGGCCTGTTTGCGCATTAACTCCTGTTATCCGAAGCCGGCTGACAGACGGCATATGGCGACCTGGTTAAGCTTTGATGATCTGGTTCATCTGGTTGAACGCTGTCTGTTATCGGAACGTATCGCTCATACTGTGGTTTATGGTATTTCAAATAACCAGGAAGCATTTTTCTCAAATCATAAAGTCGCACATCTCGGCTACAGGCCGAAAGACAGCGCTGAAAAATATCGGCAGGAAATTGAAGCCGTAGTAGAACCTGGTGATCCTCATGACCCGGCAGTCGAGTATGTCGGAGGATTTCTGTGTGCCTATGGTCATCCCGATGAGTCAGAGCGACTTGAGCCTTAGTCGAGCATAATTAAACCAGCTTAGTCGGCGAGAACAGTTCTGTTTCTATTCAATGATTTAGCCCGATACAGAGCCTTATCGCAGCGTTGTATTATATCCTCAGCAGATTCATCCGGGTTGTAGCTGGCAACACCCAGAGATATTGTGACTTTGCCAATATGTTGACCGGTTTTAGTATGTTTTAAGCGCAGCATTTCAATCGTCTTACGTAGATTTTCCGCAACAGTAAACGCACTGGTAATCGGCGTATTAAACAACAGGATCGCAAATTCTTCGCCACCGTAACGTGATAGATAATCGTTCCCGCGCATTTGTTTAAATAACTGGCGGGCAATTCCAATTAGCACCTTATCCCCAATCAGGTGTCCATGAATGTCGTTAATTTTTTTGAAATGGTCAATATCAAGGATTAACAGGCTGAAATTCCTTTCGCCATCCTGTACTGAGGAAATTGCCCTCGTTAGCGCTCGGTCAAATCCTCGCCGATTGTTCAGTCCGGTCAAAGCATCGACAGTTGCCTGTTTGCGGGCGCTATCAAGCTCGTCTTTTAAAAGCTCGATTTCTCTGGTCGACTGTCGCAAAGACAGTTCGACGTTTTTCGTATCATCAACAAAATTTCTCGTCTCAGCAATGATCTCTGATGCAACATGTAAAACCGTGCCTGGATCATGACTCCCTGCTAACTTGCCCAGCTGTGTTTCCAGTGCATCACTGGATATCATAGTTCGACCAGATAAATCAATGACCATGCCAATAATTTGAGCAACAATACTCGATAACTCCTGTTCCATGGCTCGATTCTTTTCAGTACCGCATCGGCACAGGTACTTCTCAAAAAGTTCCCTTGCCTCATCTTCCGACCACTGTTCTTTTTCGAGAAAAAATTCGTCGAGTTTATTATTCAAATCAATGTCATCACCCGAATAATAGCTATAGATCAACGCATAGTTAATTGCCGTTACAGGTTGATTTAACTGACCCAACTTTGCCAGGCTTAGCCGAAGAATTTCAGCAGCAGATTCCTTTGACTGTATTTCAGCAGGCGGTCCCATGGTATTTCATCGATCCAGTAAGAGTTATTCTAATTATAGCAAAAGTCTGAATTTATCCAGTGAAAATGGATAGCTGTATCTAGTAATTCAGCTATCGCGCAGATAGGCACTCTCTTCTACAATCCATTCCCTAAATGCAGCCACTTTTGCACTTCGCGCTTTCTGGCGGGAACTTACCAGGTGATAACAAAACCTGACGGGCAATTTAGTTTCAAATGGTTGTATTAACCGTCCTGCAGCGACATCGCTTGCGACCAGCACTTCACCAACCAGACCTATACCCTGGCCTTCGATGGCCGCTTCAAGAAGCATTTCGGACTGATTAAAATAAATACCGTGGCTGGTATCGACATCGGCTACCCCGACAGTGGCTAACCACATAGCCCAATCGGGCCAACTGGGATCAGTTTCGTCGTATTGACTGTGTAACAAAGTATGATTTTTTATGTCACCTAAATCACTGAGTTTTTTCTTTTCTACAAGTTTGGGGCTACATACAGGGATTAATTCAAACGAAAACAGATAAATCGACTCAAGGTCACCATAATCACCATCACTGAAGCGAATGCCAACGTCGATATCCTCGTTAACAAAATCCACAAGACGTGAGGAAGCATCTATTCGCACATCGATTTCGGGATGCTTTATCTTAAATTTATCGAGTCTCGGAATTAACCATTTTGAAATAAATGTAGGTGCCGAAGAAATTGTTAATGGATCGTTACTGCCAAATTTTCTTACCGCTTCGACAGCTTCGATTAAATTGCCAAATCCCTGACTAACCAGTGGAAGGCAAATCTGACCTTCATCGGTTAATACAATTAGTCGATTTCTGCGTTTAAACAAACTGGTATTCAGAAACTCCTCCAGTACTCGAATTTGCTGACTGATAGCTCCAGGCGTGACATTAAGTTCCTGGGCGGCACTGGTAAAACTCAGATGACGACCGGCACTTTCGAAAGCACGTAGTGAGTTTAATGGAGGCAACCGGATCATTTGTTAGATTTTCTAAACTGTAGTCTAAATATTATCGTTTGTAGAGCTTCAATAATAAGCATACATTCCCTTCACAGCAACAAATTCTTTCAACCAGCTAAATTAAGGAATTCTAAAATGAAAATGATATCACTTGCAATTGCATCAATCGTTGACGCCAACCTCAACCAGGGCTACACCGAGCTGTACACCGGTTCATCAGCCGAGTTAACAAACAAACAAATTAACCGAGGTCGACTGATACGTTCAAAATCTATATTTGATTTCGCCGGCCTGATAGTTGGCAGTTTGACAGGACTGATTGAAAAAGTTTCGGTGCGCAGGCAGGAACGTCAAACCATCAAACAACTTATAAAACTTAATGATCACATGCAAAAAGACATTGGTCTGACCGAATTTGATTTACTGGGTTTAAAATCAGGAGCTTTGACTCTAAAGGATGTAGAGCGACGCCGGCAAGTACTGCTATCTGAGTCATATACGAGTTCACAGACAAAGCGGCAAAAGCAATTTGCTCCTGTTAGAAAAAGTATTCTTGAACTTGAAAGTGCAAATCAGGACTACCATGCGTTTGCCAAATGCAGTTGATCAACAAACCACTAATGCAACCGGGAGCCGGGAATGATCACCCGGTTGTATCTTTTATCCAGGATTCTATTAAATATCTCGCGATTGAATCTCGGCGTGGCAGGCAATACTCAACTCCTCCGTCACGCCATTCACCAAAAGTGTTGAGTTGCTCCGGGCTAAACCAGTGGGCTTCTGCGATTTCGACGCCGTCGATTGTAATTTCCGTAGTCAGTGCCTGAGCACGAAACCCCAGCATAATAGAGGAAGGAAAAGGCCAGGGCTGCGAAGCCTGGTAGGCAACTCTATCGACCCGAATACCGGCTTCTTCGAAAACCTCTCTTTGAACGCACTGCTCCAGACTTTCTAACGGATCTACAAAGCCGGCCAGGGTTGACATCAGGCGTTCCGGAAAACGTGAATTTCGACCCAACAGGCAGCGAGGATTGCAGGGGTCGGAGAAATCCTCGACCAGCATTATCACCGCAGGATCTGTTCTAGGAAACTGCAATCGGGCGCAGCCTTTGTTCGTACAAACCCGTATGTGGCCACCCTGTTGACTTTCAGCCATGTTCCCGCAGTTACTACAAAAGCCGTTATGTCGGTTCCAGTATAAAAGCCCGCGCGCGTATGCCAGTAATGCGGCTTCCTGTGCAGATAGCAACCAACCGGCCTCGCGCAAATCAACAAGCTCGTGTTCGCCTGGCAGAGCGAGGATCTCCGATTCATCATTTAGTGACACATCTGCCGCAAAAACAGGAGCCTCTTTGTCTAGCCCAAGAAATACAAGATGCTCAAAATCGGGTAACACAGCATCAGCTTCCTCACGACTATGACTTATGGCTACAGGAGTGGAATCAGCCTGACGGTCCCAGACTATTAAATTACGTTGATTATGCAATAACAGAACACGGCACTGCGGGTGTTGCCATTGAGTATTAATCCAGCAGGTATTTTTTCGCTCTTCCGATGCACGATTAACATTCAATCCCTGGTAATAGATTTCATCTTCGTGAAACAAAATCAGATGACTCCTTCTTCACTCAACGATTTTATCTCGGAATCACTCAATCCCAGTAAATCGCCTAAAACTTCCTGATTATGGTCACCAAGCTCCGGACCTGGCCATTTTGTACGACCCGGAGTGCGCGTTAGTTTCGGTAGAATAGCCGGAATTTTTAATGGTTTACCATTAATTTCCACTTGCTCGAATAACCCTCTGTCAATGAAATGTCGATCACGAAACATGTCTTCAACACTATAAATAGGCCCGGCTGGTACTCTGGCATCTTCGAGTATTGTTAGTATATCCTGCAATTTATTAGCATCGCACCAGCTTGATAAAGCACTGTCTATTTCGCCTTCATGTTCGACACGACCGGGATTGCTGGCGAGGCGAGGATCCTCCGCCATATGAGGAAAGCCTGCTGCCCGCATAAGTCGCTGGAAAATGGAGTCACCATTACCACCTATGACAACGTATTTGCCATCACCACATCGATAGGTATTTGTCGGTACAATGCCGGTGACGGTACTTCCTGATGGCCCACGGATAACACCGGCACCATCGTATTCTGGCACTACCGCTTCCATCAGGTTAAACATAGATTCAAATAGCGCAACATCGACTACCTGACCCTCGCCACTTTGCTTTTTTTCGAGTAAAGCCATCGCAATACCGAGAGCTGCATGTATCCCGGATATAGTATCGCCTATACTTAGATTCGGACGCATCGGCGCTTCACCGGGTTTGCCGTTGACATAACGAAAACCACTAATACCTTCACAAACCGATGCAAAACCGGGCTTAGCTGCATATGGTCCATTCTGGCCATAGCCTGAAATCCGTGCATATACCAGACCGGGATTGCTGATTTTGAATTCATCGGGTCCGAGCCCCCACTTCTCAACCACACCAGGACGGAAGTTCTCAATCACTACATCGGCCTGATCAATTAATTGCCTGACCAGTACGACACCTTTTTCAGATTTCAGATCAACAGTAACCGATTTTTTGTTTCGCCCGATAGAACGCCACCATAAAGATGTATCACCATCCATTTCACGCCATTTCCGAATTGGGTCACCCCCTGCTGGCGGTTCAATCTTAATAATTTCAGCACCAAAATAACCAAGCATACAACCCGCAAACGGACCGGCCAGAAGTTGCCCCAGCTCTATGACTCGATAACCCTGCAAAGGTCCTGTATTACTCATCAAAAATACCAGAGAATATTAGTAAACAGGTGAACTGTGACAAGAGTGACATGAAAACGCAAGGGTGATTGTTTGCTGTCCTTAGATTGCAAGCGATTATTTATTTGTGGAAGATTTTGTAATGAATTGTGAATAAAATCTCCACCCCACCAGTCTACCTGAATAGTCAGGAGATCATCTGATAGTAAACATTCTGAGGATGCTCCGCATCGATAAAGAAATACCACCGTTCGACTAACAGGCCAATATATTGTAGAACAAAAGCGAATGTACAAATCATCAGTGCATTCTCATTACTAATTGACAACAGGACTACTGGCAAAACAAAAG
>JAAEOZ010000475.1 GCA_024222685.1 Gammaproteobacteria bacterium
CTCCTGGACGACCGATGAGTCGATTCAACTCGATCGCTTTGTCGATTACTATGCCGGTAACGCATATCTGGAAAAGATCCTGTACCGAATTTATCCAGGCGTACAAATCGACCGTGCGTTATCAGATTTTCGAACCGGTGGGCTGGAAGAAATGCCGGTCTACGGTAATATTCGTCAGGCACTCTTAGAAAGACAATACTATCAGTGGTTTCATCGACCTTCCCTTGGCCTGCATTTTTACGGGATCCGAAACGATCACCCCGTCTTGAAAAATGCTGCGCTTCGCAAAGCACTGTCTCTGGCCATCGATCGGAATAAACTCGTCCAACAAGTCTACGACGGTCAGTTCGAGCCGGCGCGGTCCATACTGCCGCCGGGTATGCCCGCGCATCAAAACTTGGAAGAACTGTTGTCCCATGATATGACAGCGGCCCGCAAGCATATGAATCAGGCCCTGAAAGACGATAGGGGAGCCGCCCAGCGGATCGAAATTGTTTCCGGGTCCCAGTCCGCCTTTGCCCGCAAAGAACTGGACTATGTTCGCAACCGCTGGGAGCAGCTCGGGTTACAGGTGGATATCAAATTTATTACCGACTGGGGGGAATTTAAGCGATATATCAAATCAGATGCTGTGCAGATCTACCGCTATGTCTGGATCGCCGATATGCCGGACCCGGACAGCTTTTTATTTCCATTGTTTGCTTCCGACTCCCCCGCAAATTTCACCGGATTTCGTAACGACCAGATAGATCAAATGCTGGTTGAAGCCCGAGGGATCGTCGACCCGGTGCAGCGCGCGGAAATGTATCAGCAAATCGAAAAGCGAATTCTGCAAACCTACCCCATCATTCCATTGTTTTATCTGAGCATTGACCGCGTATATCAACCCGAAGTACAAGGCGTCAAGATCAGTGCCCTGGGAGCCGACACCATGCCCCTGCATCGCATTTGGTTAAAGGGTAAATCCCACCGATAATTTTCTGAAGTTATTATTTTATGCTCGGAAATACGCCGATGAAACTTACCTGGAAAGGGCCCAGATTTATCCCGCTGCGTTATCGCTTTATCATCATGACCTCATGCATGCTGGTCTTTTTGCTGAGCACGCTGGCCCTGGTGATTGATTTTCTTCAAAGTCGAACGATCCGCCGCCAGCTGGAGGGACGGGGTCTGGCCATTGCCCAGAGCTTGGCCGCCACTTCCATTTCCGACCTACTCACTTATAATTACGTTGCACTTGAACGAAATGCGAATCGTGCGGCACAGGATCCTGATATCGTTAGTGTTATATTTCATGACAAGGAAGGTAAAGTTGCAGGATTCAGCGATAGACCGGAATTGCAAAACACCTTTTTAGACGATAACATCAGCCGCAAAATCCTCACCTCACAACAGCCTATAATTCAGACCGTCTCTTTGAAAGCGGATAAACAACCGGGACTGGATATTGCAGTTCCGGTATATCCTCCGGGGATCGGTACACGCTGGGGCACTGTTCGTGTGCGTCTGTCCCTTGCTCCGATGTACCTGCAGATACGTCAGATAAAATGGGTCATCCTGATCATAGGTTTTATCGCCCTTGTCTTTGGGATTCTGGTATCCAC
>JAAEOZ010000476.1 GCA_024222685.1 Gammaproteobacteria bacterium
AGATATGCAAACCATCATTACCCGGGTTGGTAATATCGACCAGGTCGACACTGCCATTCATATGCCCACCGTTGGCATACAGATAGAGGCCATAATTACTGGTGTTGCCCGGTTCGGTCATGGTGAGATTATTGAGATTGAGAACCGCTGTTGCAGAACTGCTGGAAAGCACGCGAATGGCGGAATAACCGGTCGACCAACCATCGCCGTTATAATCTATGATATCAATATTTGATAAGTTTGCTGTTCGAGTGCTACTTGATGAAGCCTGAAAATCGATGCCGTAATACCAGCAGTCGCCCATCTTAATTTGATCCAGCACGGGTGAACTGTTTACGACACTAATACAGGTACTTGCGTATTTGACAATCGCGTAGCGGGTTGTACCACCAGAGTTGGTGTTGTAGTCGATACCTCCCCAGTCGTTGCCTGTTGCTGTCGTTGCTATACCATCGAGATTGGTATCGCCATTGATACTGTCGTCATGATCTGATGTAAAAACAACCTGCTGCGGTACTGGAGCATTACCAATTGCGTTTAATATGCCACCAGTGCTAACAAAAAAGTCGACGTTATTAACCGATTTAATCACAACGCCCGGCTCGATCGTCAATGTGGCTCCGGATTGAACTGTTACATCGCTGGTAACCAGATACGGAGATGTCGACAAAGCCCAGGTAGTATCAGAACTGATGACATTGTTGGCATTACCAGCGCTGATGGTAGTCGTCGGTGGGAAATCGGTATTCAGGTTCGGATTTGTGCCTACTAGAATTTCGTGGCCATCGAAAAATCCGTCACTGTCGGAATCGGCCAAATTGGGGTCGGTACCGGTGCCACCGGGCCCTTCATTAGTATCGATGATGCCATCACCATCCGAATCGGCGATGACAGTGATATTCACCGTACCGGTCGCGGAACCGGCATTGCCGTCGACAATAGTGTAGGTGAAGCTATCGGCACCATTGAATGAAACATCAGGCGTATAGGTAACGGTACCATCTCCATTGTTAACAGATATACCATTACCTGGCTGGGTGACACCCGTTATCGTCAATGTATCGCCATCGGGATCAGTATCATTAGCAGTCAAATCACTGATTTTAATCGGAAATCCCTCTGTGACCGAGTAGTTGTCTGGGACCGCCGTCGGGTCATCATTACTACCAGTCACCGTGACTGTGACCGTTGCAGTATTGCTACTCAACGCACCGTTACTATCAATAGCGGTATAGGTGAAGGTATCCGCACCATTAAAATTCAGGGTCGGGGTATAGGTGATGTCCAGATTATTTGCTTCGATGACTACCGCACCATTCGCGGGCTGGGTCACCGAATCAATCGTAAATGAATCTCCTTCCGGGTCCGAGTCATTATTAAGCAGGGTATTCAACACCACTGCTGTATCTTCCGCAGTGCCTTCAAGCGGGTCGTTGCCCAGCGTGGGTCCTGCATTTAGTGACAGTATATTGATATCAACAGTATCGGTATCGGTACCACCCTCGTCATCGGTGACTGTGAGCTCAAAAGTAAATGTCGTACTGTTGGCAATATCCGGCCCGGCAAAATCCGGTGTAGCGGTATCGGCATTGTTAAGCGTGACGGTCGGAGTGCCGGCGATTTGCACCCAGCTATAGCCAACAATCGAGCGGTCGTCACTACTGGCATTACCATTGAGATTTACCGGCAGTAATTCATTCAGTGTCTGGTCTGTACCCGCATTGGCAGTAGGGGCAATAGCAACAGGATTGACGATTACGGTGACGAAATCCACACCCGTACCACCACTGTTATCGGTGACGGTCAACTGAAATACCAGTACATCGATATTTCCGACCAGTACTTCAGGACTGAAAAAGTCCGCCGTATCCGTCGCAGCGTTATTGATAGTAACTGCTGTACCGTTGACCTGCGACCATTGGTAACTGCTTATTATGCCATCGCTATCGGAACCGGAGCCGGCCAGTGTAACAGTCGATAGTTCGTTAACGGTCTGATCGGTTCCGGCATCGGCTGTCGGGTTCAGATTGGAACCGGCAGGGGTTACAGTAATGGCAACTGAGGCCATATCGGCACCACCATTGCCATCGCTGATACTATAGGTAAAACTGTCCGAACCGCTAAATCCAGCCGACGGGGTATAACCAAAGGTACCGTTATTGTTATTGACAACCAGGCCATTAGCGGCCTGTGTGAAACCCGATACTGAAACCGTGTCGCCATCCGCATCACTATCGTTAGCAAGCAGGTTCTGTGTGGTAACCGGCGTATCCTCAGCAGTTACTACACTATCGTTTACCGCGACCGGTGGCGTGTTCACACCGGCAGGACTGACCGTGACTGTTACCGTTGCAGTATTGCTACTCAAAGCACCATTACTATCAATAGCAGTATAGGTGAAGGTATCTGCACCGTTAAAATTCAGATCAGGTGTATAGGTGATATCCCGGTTATTGGCTTCGATAACGACCGTGCCATTCGCCGGTTGGGTCACTGAGTCAATCGTGAACGAATCTCCTTCCGGGTCTGAGTCGTTGTTCAACAGGGTTGTCAACATAACCGGGGTATTTTCCGTTGTCGTTTCAAGCGGGTCGTTGCCAAGGGTCGGACCGGTATTCAACGAAATCAGATTAATATTGACAGTATCGGTGTCCGTTCCACCTTCATCATCGGTGACTGTGAGCTCAAAAGTGAAAATCGTGCTGATGGCAATATCCGGTCCGACAAAATCCGGCGTCGCGGTATTGGCATTATTAAGAGTAACCGTGGGAGAGCCCGCGATTTGCAGCCAGCTATAGCCAACAACCGCACTATCATCACTACTGGCACTACCATCGAGATTTACCGGCAGTAATTCATTCAGGGTCTGGTCTGTACCTGCATTGGCAGTGGGAAGGTTTGCGGGATTAACGATTACGGTGATAAAATCCAGGTCCTCACCACCGTCGTTGTCGGTGACGGTCAACTTAAACACCAGTACATCGATATTACCGCCCAGTACTTCAGGACTAATAAAGCTCGCGGTGCTCGAGCCGGCGTTGGCTATGGTCACCGCCGTACCGTTGACCTGCGACCATTGATAACTGCTAATTATGCCATCGCTATCGGAGGAACCCGAACCGGACAGCGTGATAGTTGATAGTTCGGCGACACTCTGATCGGGTCCGGCATTGGCAGTCGGGTTCAGGTTGGCACTGGCAGCGACCACAGTAATCGCAACCGAGGCAGTATCGGCACCACCATTGCCATCGCTGATACTATAGGTAAAACTGTCCGAGCCGCTAAAGCTGGCCGACGGAGTATAGCCAAAGGTACCGTTATTGTTATTGATAACCAGGCCATTAATAGGCTGAGTGAAACCGGATACTGAAACCGTATCGCCATCTGCATCACTATCATTCACTAGCAGATTTTGTGTGGTAACCGGTGTGTCCTGGTTCGTTGTGACACTGTCGTTAACAGCGACCGGTGGCGTGTTCAGGCTGATTGCATTGACCGTAACAATCACCTGCGCCGAGTCGCTGCCGCCATGACCATCGCTAATCGAATAAGTAAAAATATCCAACCCGGTAAAACCTGGGTCAGGTGTATAGTTAAAGGTGCCATTATTGTTGCTTGCCACCTGCCCGCTTGCTGGCTGGGTGAAATTACTGATTGTCAGCGAATCGCCATCAGGGTCAGAATCATTGGATAGAAGGTTCGGGGTTAGCGCAGGACTACCTTCAATGGTTGTTAACGCATCGTCCTGAGCAACCGGACTGGCATTCACCCCCGAAGTTGCCAGCATGGTTTCGTCTACCGCCATAACATCGGTTACCGGTGTAGCCTGATAAGCCGCGTAATTGTTATTTCTGAAACGAGTAATTGCCTGATTCAGATCAATCGTAGTCGGGAATGGTGTTGCCACACCATTGACCATGACGCTGACAGCGCCGTTTTGGTTAACGCCATCCAGCCGGCCATCCATCATGTCCTCTATGAAACCCTGAACAATTGCAAAATCCGGGACTGGTGCCCCCATTAGAATCGCGTCACTATTTAGTGCAGTCGCCATACCACCCAGAAACATCGCATATTCGATGGAATCGATACTGGCACCGCTTTCGGGCAACAGTGGATTAGCGGCACCAACCGTAAATGGATCGAAACCAAGTGCTGATGTGGCAATGTTCTGATTGTTTGTCAATACATTAAGAAAGTCACTTCCGTTTGCCTCGATGCGACTTTTGTCGACAAGCGCGCTGGTAATCATGGTAACTGAGGAGGTGTCGAATCCCGGGAAAAGCACACCGTATATGGTGTCGGTCGCAGCAAAGCTAATGCGGCGCTTTTTAGCCGGATCAGCTTCCGGATCAGACTCGTCGAGATATTCGCCTCCAGATGATTTAATCAGCAGGGGTCGGGTATGACTCGCTGCTGGAATAGTAACCGACCATCGACCATTTGAGTCGGTCGTCGTTGTCGCTAGTGGGCTTCCTGCTTCACTACCATTGCTGGCATCGAAAGCCAGGACTTCTATGGCCGCGGCTGAGATTGGACCCTTACTGGAAACACCGCTGACGCTAACAAATTCAGCTGTAGATACTGATGGAGCGGCTCCTCCAGTTCCATTGTCCGCCGGTTGTTGATTACAGGAGGCTACAAGCAGTAGCCCTGTTATCCCGAATAAGTATTTTTTCATCACGGACATACTCATCTTCCTGATCACTGAGGTTGAAAAACAGCGGTGCCTGTTACATTAGTTGGTATGCTATTAACATCTGCCTCCAGTGCGTAACCCATGCCGGCACCTGCGGCATTGTCGGTAAAAAAGCCTGCATTGCTTCCAGTCCCACTAAACGCACCCGTGGATGAATCTGTACCTGTAACACTCATGGTCCCGGCAAAATCACCATTTGTCTGTATGACACCGTTACCGCTCGCATTCCACACCTGGTTATTAATGCCGATATCAACAGTCGTCGAAGTCGTCATATTGTTGAAATCTGCACTGAGTGACGCCGCACCGAGAACACCTGTATTACCCAGGTTATCCGTCGGGCTGGTATTGCCGATAAGCTGATAATTGATTGTTCCAGATAATGGCAGTGTGACATCCACCCGGTCCGGTCCGGATACCCAGTGCAGGCTGCGTGCAGTTAAATCAATTGAAGCGTTAGCACCTGTGGCGGAATTGTTAAAACTCGCAGTACCGCCGGACCATCTACCCCAGGAAATTCCAGTCACCGGGTCAAAACCAAGATCGAGTGTGGTCGCTGTACCGATACTATGCGGGCCGAAGCCTCCTCCGAGCGCGTTGCCCTCAAAACGAGTAACGGCCCCGTTTTCAATTGTCATGGCATCGAAAAAGTTCTCGGAGACGGTTGTGATGGAATTACTCGTTGCTGAGTCACCGAGAGTTGAAACAACCGACCGTTGAGCACCTACAGTAGCGCCGTCGAGACTGACGGTTACGCCTGAATCGGTTTCAATGCTCTGGCTGAAACTTGACGTTGCGACGACATCTTCAGGCGTTAAATCGGTACGATTGATATTAGTATCTTCCTGTAGACTCGAATCGCTACTAATATCGCCAGTGTCCGGCTCTACCACCTGGCGTTTTTGAACGGTATCGGATTTGATCGTCTCCGAGGACTCACCATCACTGTCTTCATTTTCGCTGTTCGGCGGTCTGCTTCGAAAGAACAGAAATTCAGGGGCATTTAGCAGTGCAACTGGTGCGCTGGCGGCATCTCTAACATAACCATATTGCAGTTCATCAAGATCCAGGGTGCCAAGCTTGTTGGTGAGTTCGATTCCGCCGTCTATTACTCCAACATAAAGACCATCATCAACCAGAGTAGAACCTGCTGCAGCACCGAAATTGTTATTGCAGTCCTGATCACATAGGCGAGCGGTATAATCTGTGCCTCGAATTCCGATCGTGGCTACATTTGTGCCCACACGATAAGCCGACTTGAGTCGTTTGCCAATGGCACCGGTGATCGCCCGGAAACCACCTTTTAACAGCGAGAAAAATGCTGAATCCTCTTCTTTGGTTGCGCCCAGGATGTAGTTCTCAATTTTGAACTCGCTATTAGAGCGAATGGCAATAAATGCTTTATCAATCATACGCAGTTGCACGACGCCATTCTTGCCGGTAATGATCAAATCACCATTGTTAACTTCGGCATTTTTAAGAAGCCAGCGTTGATTGCCGTCGGCAGAAACAATCTGCGCATCACCAAATACAAAAATTGCTCTACCGGCTGCGGCATGGAGATTGCCACATAACAGGATCAGCGCGATAAGCGTTACTAGTCTCATTGTGAAAAGTCGCTCCTTGCTATAAGCATTAATTCGGTTTTATCGTAATCGAAAATATCGATGCTAGACACATTTTCAGTCTGGTTAAGCAATGCCTTGAAAGACCAGTTTTTATTAAAACGCCAGTTCATGCCGAACGTAATTTGACTGAAATCATCCTCGCGATCCTGCGGTAAACCGAAGAACTTTCCATCGTAGTTTGAGCTTGTGCTACCGATAGATGCGAACAGATTTAACTGGTGCGTCAAAGCCGCCGCCGCGGTAACGCGAAGCCCACTAAAACTACGCGAATAGGGTGACAGGCTGGAATCCGGATCATCTTCCCCTGTAATCAGTGTTGTAATCAGCGAAGGCCTCGAACTAAATCCCAATATATGAATCCAGCTGACACCACCAACGAATTGTGAGGCGTCTTTTATATCGAAAGCTTTCACATAATCGATGGCTCCGATGCGCGCAAAAATTCCAAGCTGGTCGGAAGAAGAAAATGACAGATTGTACTGCCCATTCAAGTTATGACCCTTGTTATTAGACTCACCATCTACGTCTGTCGAATACGTCTGCAGCGAAAGTGTTGTGCTGTCACCATCTTTAAATGCCTGCCTGATACCACCCGATATATCAAAACTTAAGGTATTTGAGAATGTTGCATCGCCATTAGAACGATGGTTTATATTTGATCTGACAAAAAAAGTTCGATAATAGTTAACCGGCAGGTCGTAAGACAGACCGCCGACAGTAGATATGACTGATGATTCGGTTTCACGACTTTCATCGGCGAGATTGAAGCCGAGAAATGAATCTACAGCGGGCGCGCTATTGGCATTGCTGTCATTACCCGCACCCAGTTGAACGTAACCTCTAAACCCCCTTTTATTACGCAAAGTCCGGTTACGTATAGCGGCCAGATACTTATCGATGGTGGACTGTACGCTTGCTGGCGGAGATAAGGTTTGCAGGGTTGTAAACTCGGCTCGAGAAAGCTCGAATTCAGACATATCAAAATACGCCCTGGCCAGTTCCATTCTGGCTCCGGCAAAATTCGGATCAATAGCTAGCACGCGTTGAAATGCAAAAACTGACTGGCCTGACTGCCCGCTGTCAAGTAGAGATAATCCAAGCAAATAGTCGTATTCTTTTTCGCCAGCGTACTCAAATTCGTATGGCGTTAGTAGATCTAATGCATCGAGAGGTTTACCACCGTTGATCATGCCCTGAGCAGCGACCAGTAATTGCTGATCAGCTGCGAAAACCTGTGTGCAGCATATCGCACAGAAGAAAAAATTCAGAAAAAATTTTCTAAACAGGAAATATCCCAAACTATTACTGCCGTCCCCCATGATCAAATCTCCACGATCATTTCGTTTACATTGGTTAAATTATTTATGCCGTTATAGTTAAAGATTACCCATTAAAAATTCATTTATCTGTGAACCACCCTACAGAAAATCTGGTTTCTGCAGGCCTCAAAATTACAGCAAGGCAGGAGCCTGGGTCAGCTGTCGTCGTATAACAGGATAGTGTAATGTATCAATTCACCGTAGCAGTCATTGCTAAACAGGTATTGACATCAGGAGAAATCAAATATGAATGATGCATCGGAAAAGGAAGAGCAGACAAATACAGAAGAATCATTACAGCATGCGATAGAAACTTCCGACGGCCAGCATGTGGCCGAAATCGTTGATACTATTACCAGCCAGGAAGCATTACGTCAGGTCTCAAAAATGGAGTCTGATGATCGTGATCTGCTGGTTTCGATGCTGGAGCCTGAAACAGCAGCGGAATTAATCGAAGAAGCGCCTGCCGAGCTTGCGATAGCGATGATTCAGGATCTCGATACCACGGTAGCAGCAAAAATTATGGAAGAGCTGCATACTGATACTCAGGCCGATATTGTCCAGGAACTCAATTCAGAGAGCTCCGAAGCCATTCTGGAAGCGATGGATGCTGAAAGTGCTGCTGGTGTGCGCAAGCTTTCCCAGTACGACCCGGATAGCGCTGGCGGTCTGATGGAACTGGAGGTATTTTCCTTTCCGGTAGGCGATACTGTCGATTCGGTTTTAAATAGGCTGATAGATGATGAAGTGTTTGAACGACATCGTGGTCAGCATCCATATATCGTCGATGAAGCTGGCAGACTGGTAGGTGTAGTTTCACTACGCGATATGCTCAGGAGTAAACGCTCTGTAGCATTGATAGATATCATGCATGTACCCATTTCGGTTCGATCTGAGACGACACAGGATGAGCTTGTAGCACTGTTTGATGAAAACCCTTTTCTGGGCATTCCGGTAGTTGATGATCAGGGTTTACTGATAGGTGCGGTATCTCGTATTGAACTCGCCGAGGCCGAGCTCGAGCGCGCCGAACACGAAAGCCTTTCACGCCAACGAACCGGTGATGAACTGCGCTCCATGCCCACTTTGTTACGTTCGAAACGCAGGTTGATCTGGCTTTCTTCAAATATCGTATTAAATATCATAGCCGCGAGCGTAATCTCGGCATACGAGGAAACGCTGGCAGCAGTAATCGCAATTGCAGTGTTTCTGCCAATGGTATCGGATATGAGTGGTTGTTCTGGAAACCAGGCGGTAGGCGTCAGCATGCGTGAACTTTCTCTCGGCCTGTCGCGTCCGGTTGATCTATTCTACGTCCTGAGGAAAGAACTCGGTGTCGGTGTTTTAAACGGCATAGCACTCGGTATACTCATCGGTATAGTCGCATGGATATGGAAGGATAATGCTTACCTGGGTCTGGTTATCGGTCTGGCTTTATCGCTTAATACTCTGATTGCGGTTTCAATCGGTGGCACGGTTCCGCTAATCTTGAAGGGCGTCGGAGTAGACCCGGCCGTAGCCGCAGGACCGCTGCTGACAACGGTAACCGATATGGCGGGGTTCTTCCTGGTGTTAAGTCTTGCTAGCCTGTTCATGCCGCAATTGCTGGCATGATTTGACTCGAAACTGTAGCAGAGAGATTAATTAAAGCTGAAATAACCCCGTTTAGCAGTGAAACTTAAGGTAATTTGTGATTTGGTAAAGATAAAATACTGAGTTAACTAAATTCCATGTGGTTATCCACAAAAACTGTGGATAAGTTTGTGGGTAACAGGCGGGAGAACTGCTACAGCGCTTATAAACACTGGCGTTTCGTTAGATGGTATGTTTTTTAACCACTTGTTTAATTTCTATTAATATCAATAACTTACAGAAATATTCGTTTTTTTTCAAAAAAAATTCAATTTCCTATTGACAAATGTCGGCTGTATCGCTTCGCTGTGTATAATTTAGCGGTCGGACATAAAAAATGGTTGATTTTTCGATAGTTTATGGTCCAGAAACATTGCTTGCAGATCATTCAGAAAACGAAACCCCAGCTCAGTCGGGCGAATTCTTACGGCGTCGTATTGAATTAAGCCTTTTTCACTTGCTAACTGTAGTGTAGGTAGAACCTGGCTAAGCGAAAGTCCGGTATTTTCCAGGAATGTACGTGATTCGAAGCCATCACTCAGTCGCAGGCTGTTGAGCATAAATTCAAAAATCAAATCGGCATGGTTTAGTGATCGCTCATTGATGACGCTATCATGTCCCTGATTTCGTAGATAGGCTTCGGGTTGTCGTTGTCTGATGCGTCGAATTACCCGATTTTCACCGGCTAATGTTATTTTCCCATGTGCTCCGGCACCTATGCCGAGATAGTCGCCAAACTGCCAGTAGTTGAGGTTGTGTCTGCAGCGCCTTCCCTGCTGACTATAAGCTGAGATTTCATACTGCCGATAACCAGCCACCGCGAGCAAATTCTGACACTGATATTGTTGCTGCCAGCTGAGCTCATCGTCGGGCAAAGCTTCGGGTGGTTGATGATGAAATATGGTGTTTGCTTCGACAGTCAGCTGATAATGCGATATATGCTCAACTTTTAAATCTATCGCCTGCTGAACATCGTCAACTGCCTGCGACACGGTCTGTGCAGGTAAACCGTACATCAAATCAATATTGATATTATCGAATCCTGCCTGGCGAGCACATTTAATTGCCTCTACGGCCTGATCCGAATCGTGAACTCTACCTAATGCGGATAATTTTTCGTTGTTAAAGCTTTGCACTCCTATCGACAGTCGGTTGATGCCACACTCCCGATAGGAACGAAAATGCTCACTATCGGCGCTACCCGGATTAGACTCGATGGTGATTTCAATACCGGGATTAAAATTTAACAAAGCCCGTAATCCCGAAAATAATTTATCGATGGCATTACCAGAAAACAGCGAAGGGGTTCCACCACCAATAAAAATACTACTAATATTTCTACCCCAGATCAGCGCTAAATCCTGTTCCAGGTCGTGTAGCAGAGCCTCTACATAATCATCTTGCGGAATACTATTTGCCTGATGGGAATTGAAATCACAATAAGGGCATTTACGCTTGCACCAGGGTAAATGGATATATAGCCCCAGCGCCAGATTGCCTTTAAAGGCCACGTCTCAATCTATCTTTTAATTGTTGAAGTGCTTTACCTCTGTGACTTAGCCTGTTTTTATCGTCGGCGCCAAGCTCTGCGCTGGTACATCCGAGTTCAGGTAGATAAAAATATGGATCATAGCCGAAGCCACCCGATCCAGCAGGACTGAGTTGAATCACGCCTTGCCAACTGCCTTCACAAATAACTGGTGAGGGATCGGCCGCGTGACGCATGAGCACAATAACTGCTCGATAGCGAGCTATGCGTTGTCGCTCCGGTACGGATGCCATTTTCTCAATTAACAGAGCATTGTTGTCATCATCGCTGGCATTTTTACCGGCGAACCGCGCACTATAAACACCCGGCGCACCGTTGAGAGCATCGACTTCGATGCCGGAATCATCTGCCAATGACATATATCCGCTATGTTGAGCTGCATTTCGAGCCTTGATAATTGCATTTTCGACAAAAGTTGTGCCGGTTTCTTCAACTTGCGGAACATTGAATTCCATCTGCGGGTGCAATTCGAATTCGAGTCCGCTCAGTAGCCTGGTTAGCTCCCGAAGTTTTCCGGCATTAGCGGATGCGAGAACCAGCCTGGTCATGATGTCCTGGCTTCATTTTGCAAAGTAAATATCTGCTCAATGCCCTCTCTTGCCAGTCCGAGCATGCGATTCAGTTCGTTGTCAGAAAAAGCATCACCTTCTGCAGTGCCCTGCACCTCGATAAAACCACCTGCATTGTTCATTACCACATTCATATCTGTTTCAGCTGAACTGTCTTCGGCATAATCGAGGTCGAGTACTGCTTCTCCCTGATAAATACCGACAGATATAGCGGCAACCTGATGATGAATAGGGTTTTTTGTTAAGGTATTTTTTTCGAGCAGGGATTGTATAGCGTCAGCCAGCGCAATCCAGGCCCCCGAAATCGAAGCCGTACGCGTACCGCCATCTGCCTGGATAACATCACAATCGATTGTTATTGTACGCTCACCAAGCAGTGTAGTATCGATACAGGCGCGTAGCGCACGACCGATCAGCCGCTGAATTTCCAGGGTACGGCCGCCCTGCTTTCCAGCATTGGCTTCACGACGCATTCGACTACCGGTAGATCGAGGTAACATACCGTACTCGGCGGTTACCCATCCACTACCCTTACCGCGTAGAAATCCAGGCACGGAATTCTCGATCGATGCAGTACAGATGACTCGGGTATCACCAAACTCCACCAATACGGACCCCTCCGCGTGCTTGTTATAGTTTCGGGTTATTATTATTGGGCGAAGCTGGTTAGCATCACGCTCGCTTGGTCTCATTCTACTGCTCCATAGATTGTCAGCGTTAAAATAGGCGCGATTATACGTGTCTTCATTCACAAAAACAGCCTGGGAACCTTCCGTGGAAATTAGCAATCAAACTCGCCTGTTTGATATTACCCCGCTGGATAACGTATTGATGTATGCCCGCTAGATTTAACCCTGGTGATCTGATCCCCGCATAATCCCCCGGGTTCTCAACTAAACAGCTTCTTAATATTCCGCTGAACTGCTACCGATGCCCGAATTGCATCAATACTTTCTGCCGGCGTTATCGCAAGCTTGGCAATCGCAGGTATCGAACTAATAGTCGGCAGCGTATGATTTCTATCACTTTGCATGATGGCGAAATAATTGGCTGCCAGAATCAGGTCACAAAGATCAGCCGCGAGTAGATTGTCTCGTGACCAGTCACCGCATTCTTCAGCTACCAGGATGAGTTCGTCATCAAAGCCCCATTTTCGCAGCAACAGGCCCGAAATCTCTGGGCGCATGGCCTGAATGGCGTGGTCGATTTCTAAATGATCGAGCATGAGGTGATGATGCTCTAGCAGTCGGTCATCAATCACCAGTACACCGATACCGTGAATCAATCCGGCAAGCATGGCAAGATCGGGCGGGAATGATTTGGTTACTTTCGCCAGCACTCGACTAATTGCTGCAACGTTC
>JAAEOZ010000477.1 GCA_024222685.1 Gammaproteobacteria bacterium
GCCACCGTCACACTTATAGGCGGTGGTGGAATACTTCCCTGTGCCACCATTACCTGAATCTGGCCATATTTAATGTATCCGAGTGCAGCGACGATGGCGCTTATCAGTATTAATGCACCAAAAAAACGAAGTAATAAGTTTGGTTTTTTACGAGGTTCTTCTTCAGACACGATGTTTTCTGCTTTCCTGTAGCCGGTGCGGTATTCTAAGCCTGTTGCGATTAAAATACAGCTATAAAAGTGTAATAAAAGGTAACCATCTATGAGTGATAAATACAGAAAACCGCAAGGTGCTGAAGGTGATGTTAATAGCTCTCCAAATCGTGTCGAGTGGCAGTCGCGTCACATAAACTTCGAAGCACGCCAGATACTGGATCGCGATCAAAAATACTTTTTAAGGCAATCGGTATCCACACCCTGTTTAAACACTATACGTAAAGCTGAAGGAATCTGGATAGAAGATCATAGCGGCAAACGCTATATGGATTTTCATGGAAACAATGTGCATCACATTGGTTATGGGCATCCACGTCTAATCGAAGCGATACATCAGCAAATGCTTGAGCTTTCTTTTGCTCCGCGTCGTTATGCCTGTGAAGTAGCCGCAGAGCTGGCTGAAAAACTGGCTGAAATTTCACCCGGCAGGCTTTCAAAAATTCTGTTTACTACCGGCGGTTCCGATGCCATTGAAGTAGCATTGAAAATGGCTAGAGTCGCTACCGGACGTTTTAAGACGATCTCATTCTGGGACGCTTTTCATGGAGCAGGATTCGGCGCCAGCAGTGTTGGTGGTGAAGAAATGTTTCGAGGTGGTCCGGTTGGTCCATTGTTGCCGGGTACCGAGCATGTACCACCTTTCGGCGACTATAGAAATGCCTGGGATGTCCGTGAGGGAAGCGCTGATCTGTGTGCTCGCCAGATACGCTATGTACTTGAGAAAGAAGGGGATGTCAGTGCGGTAATTGCCGAACCCACTCGTGCCGTACCCTATATTGCACCACCGGGATTCTGGCAACAGGTACGAAAGGCCTGTGATGAGTTTGGTGCTCTGCTGATATTTGATGAAATACCAACAGGACTGGGAAAAACTGGCAGATTGTTTGCCTGTGAATATGATCAGGTAGTTCCGGATATACTGGTTATGGGTAAAAGTCTCGGTGGTGGTATTTTGCCGATTGCCAGTGTTCTCTGTAAACCCGAGCTCGACCTCGCCGAGCACTATGCTTACGGTCATTATACCCACGAAAAGAATCCGGTTACTACCAGGGCTGCGCTAACCACGATTAAAATCATTGAAGATGAAGATCTGGTAGCAAACGCTGCCACGGTTGGACAGTATGCATTAGAGCGGCTACAGGATATGATGGATAAACATCACCTGATAGGAGATGTAAGAGGTCGTGGTTTTCTTTTTGGCGTGGAACTTGTTAATGACAGAGAAACGCGCGAACCGGCTCGTGAAGCTGCTGATCAGGTACTATATCGGGCACTCGATAAGGGTCTGAGCTTTAAGACTACAATGGGCAATGTTCTGACCTTCACGCCTTCATTAATTACTACCAAACAGGATATGGAACTGGCCCTGGAAATTATTGATAATTGTCTTTCCGAAGTAGGAAAAGTTTTATCTTGATCGCTAGATTTCTAAATTTGATGTCTAAATCAATGTTTACCTATTATATCTTAAGCTATCCTTAACCTAATATCGCATTTACTATCGTTAAGAAATGCTTAAGGAAGAGTATTTATACTTAATCTACGTTGATTGATTTTGATTAGAGGAAAAGAAATGAAATGGTTTAGAAATATCCTGGTTACTGTGGTTCTGGTATTTAACAGTACTGCAGGTTTGACGGCAACAGAGGCGCCAGA
Source organism: Gammaproteobacteria bacterium (assembly GCA_024222685.1). GTDB lineage: Bacteria > Pseudomonadota > Gammaproteobacteria. Next base: position 1,872 of record JAAEOZ010000477.1, read on the forward strand.
CATTAATCTTCAGGGTCTTGACGGAGAGGTGGATCTTGATGCTTTGGCTGGCAAAGTAGTTTATCTGGATTTCTGGGCGTCATGGTGTAAACCCTGTATGAAATCTTTTCCCTGGATGATAAAGATGAAATCGAAGTATGTGGATCAGGATTTTGAGATTCTTGCGGTAAATCTCGATAGTGATCAAAAGCTTGGCGATAACTTCGCCAGGAAAATGAAAGTAAATTTTCTTGTTGGCTTTGATCCACAGGGAGAAACAGCTTCTCGCTATGAACTCAGGGGTATGCCGACCAGTTTCCTGATTGGTCGCGATGGTAAAATTTATGCTACACATATCGGATTCAGAGATAAGGATAAATCAAAGATTGAAAAGGCAATTAAACAATTGTTAGTGATGTAAAGAGATCTCGATGATGAAAAAATATTTTGTATTTCTCATGGTTATATTGCTTTCTGCGTGTTCCTCACTCGGTGTTCAGCCCTGGGAGCGTGATCTGTTGGCAAAAGATTCGATGCAACTTGTTCCCGACTATCTGGATAATTTCTACGATGAGCATATTTATTTTAGCAAGGAAGCCAGTAGTGGCGGTCAGGGAGTCGGTGGTGGGGGTTGCGGGTGCAACTAAAAAATATCAGTGCGAGGATGAGTCTGGCGACCTGTACGCTTTTGCAGGTAACTGCCCCGTCAGCGCAGGCAGAAGGCGCAGAGTGGGATATAGATACCGCCATTTTGTTTTATAGCGAAAGTGATGGTCGAGTGAGTGCGGTAGAGCCGGCAATATACGCAGGTAGGGAGCTGGCCGATGATGGGCGTATAGATATGCGACTGGTTATCGATGCGCTGACAGGTGCTACTCCTAACGGTGCTCATGCTTCCTCGGTTGCCCAGACTTTTACTACACCTTCCGGTAAAGATACCTATACAGCGAAAGCGGGAACGACTCCACTGGACGATACCTTCCGTGATAGTCGCGTGGCGTTCGGTGTTGACTGGCAAATGGAACTGGATCGCTTTTCACGCTTAACGCTAGGTGGAAATTTTTCCAAAGAGTTCGATTACATGTCACTGGGTGCAAGTGCTACTTATGCACAGGATATTAATAACAGGAATACTACCCTGACGACCGCTGTTGCTTTCAATCTGGATACGATCGACCCGCTAGGAAATATCCCTTCGATATTGCAACCGATGGTAGCTGAAGATTTGAGTCGAAATCGTGAAGCTGCTGATGACGATAAAACCATCACTGACTTTATGGTCGGTGTCACCCAGGTGATTAGCCGACAGACGATCATGCAGTTAAATCTAAGCTTCGGTCAAACCGATGGTTATCAAAATGATCCGTATAAAATTGTCAGCGTGATTGACCCTGCTACAGGACTACCGGCTACAGGTTCATTTTTTGATACTGCTACAACCGGTAATTTGCCCTATTTGTACGAAAGTCGGCCGGACTCTCGAGACAGAACGGTGCTTTTTTTCAAAACAGTGCATCACTTTGATGAAGATGTAATCAATTTCTCTTATCGCCTTTACGACGACGACTGGGGCATTACTTCGAATACTTTTGATCTGCGTTATCGATACGAGCTAGGCGAAAGCTACCTGCAACCCCATTTGCGTTTTTACATGCAGGATGCTGCAGATTTTTACAGGCATAACCTCGCTTTAGGTGCCGATGTCGACCCGACCACCGGCGCGGTATCGAGAGACTTCGCAAGTAATGATTATCGTCTAGGTGAATTTGAAACCGTCACGATTGGTTTAAAATATGGAATACCTCTTGCCAATAACAGTGAGTTTTCTATTCGTGGTGAAGTGATTACACAAACAGTTGATGATGGTTCGGTGCCTGCCGGTGAAGAAACTCCAGACCTGGATGCCTTTGTATTTCAGGTTAATTATTCGCTGATCTGGTGATGACAAAGTTTATTCCCTGGTAGAAATTCGGTGTCTAATAATGGACGCTTCTCTATGCCTGAAGTAATACTAAATAGAGATGACGATTGCTGGCGTGGCCAATTTAACGCCATGGCCAGTCCCTGCGAAGTCTTAATGGAAGTTGATGACGAAACCCAGGCAGATTCTATTTTGCAGGCAGTAGCCAGTGAGGCATTTCGAATCGAACAGAAATATAGCCGATATCTCGAAGGTAACATCATTGGGCAGATAAATTCTGCCAGGGGTCGTGCTGTAACAGTCGATAATGAGACGGCAAGATTACTCGAATTTGCCGACCAGCTTTATCAAATGAGTGACGGCTTATTCGATATCACTTCGGGTGTACTGCGACAGGTCTGGTCTTTTGATGGCAGTGACCGGCTGGCAGATGAAAAGGCGGTTAAACAAGTATTAGCGCAGGTGGGTTGGCATCGATGCCATTGGAAAGACAGGCAGCTGACCTTGAAGGCGAGGATGGAGATCGATCTGGGCGGAATCGGTAAGGAATATGCAGTTGATCGTTGTGTACAAATCACGCGAGAACTGACCGATGAAAGCGTATTGATTAATTTTGGTGGTGATCTGGCCTGTGGTTGTCAAAGGCGTGATCAAAAATACTGGTCGGTTGGTCGATTAATAACCGGTAAGGATCAGGCAGTTGCTTTGTTTCAGCTCTATAAAGGCGCAATCGCCACCAGTGGCGACAGGAATCGCTTTCTGCTCAGCGAAGGTAAACGATATAGCCATGTTCTAAATCCAGAGACAGGCTGGCCGGTTGAGGGTGCACCTCATACTGTCAGTGTCGCGGCTAATACCTGCATCGAGGCAGGTATGTTTTCCACGCTGGCGATGTTACAGGGTAATCAGGCAGAGGCCTTTTTAAAACATCAGGACGTTTCTTACTGGATAGACTGATTCAGATGCTTCTTCATATATATTCGTGAAAAGCCTTTCTCTTCTCGCCGCTCAACTTCGATGTAACCCAGGCGTTTATATAGCTGATAGTTATCGATCATTAATTCATGTGTATAAAGCTCAAGCTCGGTATAGCCTAGCCTGGCAGCTTCGGTCTCGGCGAAAGATACCAACTGACCACCAAAGCCCTTACCCTGATAATCGGGATGTACTGCTACATTGTCCAGCAACAGTCCGTTTTGATGTTTGATTAAAACGAGAATGCCGACTAAATGGTGATCAAACTCGGCAATAAATGCATGATGTCGTAAAACTACCTGGGAGTAATCGTCCAGCATCGGCCCTGGTTTTTTGCCGATGATCGGTACGTATCGTTCATAGGCGAGTTCAATGCAGCCTGTCATGGCCTCGGCGTCAGAGGATGTGGCTAGGCGTATAAGCAATTCTTCCTGAGGCATTAAATCATCCTGTTAATTTACTGTCTTCCTGTAGGCATAAACCCAGTGACGCAAATGGGCTTCCCTGTTTGAAAAAGGATAGGTTCTAAATAAATTAGAGCGATCCAGAAGTGCCCAGCTATGATTATTTTCAAGCTCGGCCATCTTACTGGCAAAACCATAGTCATTATAGGCAATCTCGGATAGTGAAAAAATGATAACACCGTCCGTTTTTACAATTTTAAGCATACCATCGAGTGATTCGGGTGGTGCATGGCCATGGGTTAATACGCCTGCAGCAACAATAGCGTCATAACTGGCGTCGAGTAGATTTATCTCGGCGTCCAGATAAAGGCGATGCAAGGATTGATAAATATTTTTGTTTCGAGCGATTTTGAGCATTCCTTCTGACGGATCGAGGCCATCAATGCTTCGATATCCCATCTGATTGAGTATTTGTGCCATGTTGCCGGTACCACAACCTGCATCGAGGATAGCGGCGTCAAAGTTCTGAATGTGTCGACCAGCAAAACCCGTAGCTATGGCTATATAAGGGTTACCACTGGCCCAGAGTTGCTGATCGTAATCATCGGCCCATTCGTTGTAGAGTCTATTTAGTTTTGCGTGATCACCGTCTGAATCGTAAACGCGTTCCAGCCAGGTTTCGAGGTCTTCCACGATGTTACTCCTGGTTAAATTGATCGGTCATGATAGCGAATTTCCGCGACAATAACGGTAATAGTTGAAATAGTGATGTAATCTGAGTAGAAAATAAAATACAGGCATATGGGTCGATTACTGTTATCGAACAACGACAAAGCCATGCTGGAAGGCAGGTTTGGTAAAGCCACTCAGTTTGCGATGGAAGTGATAGCAATGGCAGCAAATATCGAAGCTGCCGAGGACTTAATCGATATCACTTTTGCACATATTGATTCGTGTTTTTATAGCGGGCGGGCTCATCTCGATTTTGTTAATTTTCTGCTGGATAACAATGCCACGCTGGCGGTACCATGCTGGACTAACAATGGATTAATATCGCTTAACGATTTGAGTATTAGAGATCCGGGCAAAAGCCGCGAAATGGAAGAAGCGCGTCAACTCATGCAAGCCTATGTCCGACTCGGTTGTAAGCCAGTGTGGACATGTGCTCCTTATCAGTTACCGGGACGTCCGACTGCAGGTGATCATATAGTCGGTTCGGAGTCGAACGCGGTCAGCTTTTATAATTCTGTTATCGGCGCCAGAACGAATAAATACGGTGATTTTTTTGATGTTTGTGCGGCGCTCACCGGGCGCGTTCCCAATTCAGGATTGCATCGAAGCGAGCTAAGAAAAGCGCAAATAGTTTTTGATGTACAGAGTATTCCGGTATCTGTTCGAAATAGCGATAATTTTTATCATTTGCTGGGTCACTATTTAGGTCGACATTGTGGCCATCAGGTACCTGCAATCACAGGATTGTCTGATTCAACCGATGAAGATGATCTTAAGGCAATTAGTGCCGCAGGAAGTTCTTCTGGTAGTGTGCCATTATTCCATGCTGTTGGAATCACCCCTGAAGCTGATACGCTGGATCATGCCTGTCAGAATGAACCTGTTGGGCAGGTAATCGAGGTGCAGCTCGAAGATTTAAATAATGCACGTTACGAATTAAGCCAGTGTCAATTCGGTAAGCTAACAGGGGTTGCGCTTGGTACGCCACATTTTTCCTGCAGTAAATGGTCTGACTGGCCTGATCATGACCAATGCGGCCAAGTGGGCTTATTATGCACCCGGTATGTTATTGCGGAAACTATTCGAAACGGGACTGGCCCGCAGGGCTTTATGCTGGCTGCCGCTGATACCAATATTTGTGTAGGTGTTAGTGTTGCAAATCGTTTGTATGACATGGCTATCCCGGTTATCGAAATTGATTCACGATATTTGTTACAATTTGAAAATGTGAATAGAGTATCAATCAATCGCAGGGGAGTGATCCACTTTGAGTCCTGATCAAAATCATAATGTGCTGGTTATCATGTCAGACGAGCATACCCGCTCGGTCATGGGTGCTTATGGTAATCCGTACGTGAAAACACCGGCTCTTGACAGGTTAGCCAATACCGGGGTGAAATTTAGCAATGCCTATACACCGTCACCGATCTGTATCCCGGCGAGGACCAGTTTTGCTACCGGCACGCATTGCTTTGAGCATCGCTGTTGGTCATCGGCGGAACCCTATTACGGCCAACATCAATCCTGGATGCATCGTTTACGAGATAAAGGCAGTGAAGTCGTATCAATTGGCAAATTACACTATCGATCGGTACAGGATGATGTCGGATTCAGTGAAAGCCTGTTGCCAATGTATCTGGCCAATAATGGTGCCGGTTGGCCGCAGGGACTACAGCGCAAGCCGCTTTGTGATTTTCCCGACGCGGCCGAGCTCGCTGCCGAAATCGGCCCGGGTGAAACCAGTTATACAAAGTATGATCGCGATATTACGCGGGCCTCGGTTGACTGGTTAAAGTCTCGTTCTGGTAAGAGCGAGAATCCCCCCTGGGTATTATTTGTTTCGTTTATTTGTCCGCATTTTCCTCTGGTCGCACCAGAAAAATTCTATGACTTATACCGGAATATAGATTTACCATCGGCATATGATGTTGATGCTGAAAGGCAGCTAAAGCATCCCGTAATCGACCAGATGAGAAAATTCTGGAATTACAATGACTACTTTGATGAACAGGGACAGATAGAGGGTTTGAGAAATTATTATGCGCTGTGTAGTTTCCTCGATGATAATGTACGGCAGGTGATTGAGGCATTGCAAAAAAGTGGTCAGGCTGAAAGTACCCAGGTCATTTATACCAGCGATCACGGAGATATGACTGGTAATCATGGAATCTGGTGTAAATCGTATATGTATGAAGATTCCGTTGGTATTCCTTTAACTTTAACGGGGCCGGGATTTGAGCCTGCTGTGAACAAAACGCCAGTGTCGTTGGTGGATATTGCGGCGACGGTTGAAGCCTTCGTAACAGGCAAGCATTGTAAGGCTGAACAAGGATGGATGAGCAGGCCTCTGCAATCCTTTATTGATTCACCGGAGTCTGACCGGGTGGTGATTAGTGAGTACCATGATGGTGGCAGTCCGACTGGATTTTTTATGTTACGAAAAGGTCCCTGGAAGCTGGTGTATTTTGCTGAAGGTCATCGACCGCTTTTGTTTAACATGAAAGAGGACTCCAGGGAGCTGAACAATCTGGCCGATCAACCGGAAAATTTACCAGTTAAACAGGAAATGATAAATGCTCTGTTTGAAATCCTTGATCCGGAGCAGGTTAATGCACAGGCATTTGCCGATCAAAATAAAATGATTGAGAAGCTGGGTGGCATCGAAGCTATTCGTAACCTGCCCAGCTTTAATCACACTCCACTTGGCTAAATTAGCCTGGTGCTCCTTCTGCAGCACGTTCTTTCAATAATCCGGTCAACCAGTCCGGATCCATTTCAGGTACCGACGACAGTAGCAGTTTGGTATAGTCGGGGAAGGGTGGTGACAGAATTTCGCTTTTCATTCCCTGTTCAACAACTGCTCCCTGGAACATGACAACTATCTGATCTGATATTGCTTTGACTGTAGCAATATCATGTGTAATGAAAATGTAGGTAATGCCGAGCTCTTTTTGCAGGCGAAGCAATAAACTTAGTATGCCTTTCTGTACGATCTGATCCAGAGCCGATGTGACTTCATCGCAAATAATTAAATCGGGTTCGGCGGCAAGAGCCCGTGCAATACAGATACGTTGCTTTTGCCCTCCAGACATTTCTGCTGGCAAACGATCGACAAATGTCTCGTCGAGTTCAATTAGTTCGAGTAATTCCAGCAAACGTTTGTCGAGCGCTTTACCCGATAATCCCAGATAAAATTGCAGTGGACGACCGATGACGTCACGTACCGTATGACGCGGGTTCATGGCGGTATCAGCGGACTGATAAATCATCTGGATCTTTTTAAGCTGGTCGATATTTCGATCTTTCAAAGCGGCAGGCAGGGCCTGACCATTAAATACAATCTGACCTTTGCTCGGGGGTAACAGGCCGGTAATGGCACGTGCTGCGGTCGATTTTCCAGATCCCGACTCACCCACTATGGCAACGGTATGGCCTCGTGGTATTTCCATGGAGACATTATCGAGAACCTTGATGCCACCACCGTAACCGGCATCAACGCCATCGATTTTTAAAACGATGTCCTCAGATTCTTCCTCGTCTTTTTCAATTGAACGTACTGACCAGAGAGATTTTGTATATTCCTTTTCCGGATGTGACAGCATAGTGCGAGTGTCGGCGATCTCCACGGTTTCACCATAGCGTAAAACTTTAATGACATCAGCCATTTGCGCAACAACAGCAAGGTCATGAGTGATATAAATTGCCGCCGTATGGAACTGTTCAACAATCTGTCGCATTGAGGCCAGTACTTCGACCTGGGTTGTCACATCGAGCGCCGTGGTTGGTTCGTCGAATATGATTAAATCGGGTCGAGAAGACATGGCCATGGCTGTCATGACACGCTGTAACTGCCCTCCCGATACCTGATGCGGGTAACGCTCGCCGATATTATCCGGGTCGGGTAATTGTAATTCGGCGAATAATTTACGAGCGTCAGATTTTGCTTCCTTTTCAGGACTGATGCCATGTTTTATAGTGGCTTCGACAGTTTGTTCTATCAGTTTATGGGCTGGATTAAACGATGCTGCTGCCGACTGGGCAACATAGGCAATACGTGATCCGCGTAGCTCACGTTTTTCCGCTTCAGTTGCGGCCATTAAATCGATGCCGTCGAACATGATGTTGCCGCTGGTAATCTGGCAGCCTGGGCGGGCGAATCCCATCGAAGCTAAACCTAGTGTCGATTTGCCAGCACCGGACTCACCGATCAAACCCATGACTTCACCACGGCGTAGTGTTAAATCAACACCTTTAATAATTGGGTGCCATTTTTCGTCACTGTAACCATCAATGACGATATCGCGCATTTCCAGCAGTATGTCACCTTTTACGCCTTTGCTTTGTGTGCTCATTGGTCATACCTCATTTTCTTAGGCCTCATTCTTTCAGGCCGCTTGTTTTATGCAGAAACCAGTCAACCACAAAGTTGACAGCAACGGTAAGTAGCGCGATGGCTGCAGCGGGTAACATCGGGGTTAATGCAGCGGTGAGATCATATTCTGCGAACTGAATCAGTCCAGCGGTTTCACGTACCATTGAACCCCAGTCCGCTGTTGGTGGCTGAATACCTACACCGAGAAATGAAAGCGCTGCGATAGTGAGGAACACAAAACAGAAACGTAAGCCGAATTCTGCGACCAGTGGCGGCATGATATTCGGTAATATTTCTTTACGCATAATCCATCCCAGACCTTCACCGCGTAATTTCGCCGCTTCGACATAATCCATCACCACAACGTTTAACGACACCGCACGGGTGATTCGAAATACCCTGGTGGAATCGAGTATGGCTATGATGATGATGAGGTTGGTTGCACTTGATCCAAACATGGATAACAGCATCAAAGCGAAGATCAGACTCGGGATGGCCATTAATACATCAACCGTTCGGCTAAACAGGTGATCCAGCCAGTTTTGACTGATCGCTGCAGCAATACCCAGACTGCCACCTATGAGGAAAGCCAGGAATGTAGTAGCGACAGCAATACCAATGGTATTCCGTGCCCCGTAGATTAATCGTGACAATACATCGCGGCCAAGCTGGTCGGTGCCGAATACAAATTCATCACTCCATGGTGCATAAGACAATGGAAATATCTCAGCTTCACCATATGGTGCCAGCAACGGTGCAAAAATAGCGATTAGTAAATAAAGTGAAATGACGCTAAGGCCGAACAGGGCAGTGGGTGGTGCCGATTTCAGGCCTCGCCATACATTTTCGGCAAAAGTTCGTCTGGCCTTGATCAGGCTAACTTCACCGGCAGCGGAATAACCTTCTTCTCCAACGCTCATAAGCTTGCTCTCATCTAGGGTGTAATAGTCTGGGATTGGTAATAATCGATATAATGTCAGCAAATAAATTAAGCAGTATGTAAGTCAACGCAAAAATCATGGCGCAGGCCTGTACTACCGGAACATCGCGCGTAGTTACTGCATCAACCATTAACTGGCCGATACCGGGATAAACAAATACTACTTCGACGACGACCACACCTACAACCAGATAGGCGAGGTTAAAAGCGATAACATTAACGATTGGTGCCCAGGCATTGGGTAGTGCATGACGAATTATAATTTCGGATTTTGATACGCCCTTAAGATCGGCCATCTCGATATAGGGGCTAGCCATCAGGTTTATGATGGCGGCGCGTGTCATGCGCATCATATGGGCGACGATTACCAGCGTCAGTGTAATAGCGGGCAGGGCGGTTAAATACACTTTATCCAAGAATTCAGCTCTAGGATCAATATTCGCCAGTGACGGGAATACTTTAAGATACGATGAAAGTATCAGAATCAGCAGATAGGCAACAAAAAACTCTGGAAATGAGATGGTTGTTAGCGTTAGCGCATTAACCGTACGATCATAAATTGAATTTCGGTAGAGTGCCGCAGTTATGCCGAGAAACAGGGCTAAAGGTACGGAAATTATCGCGGCCATTCCAGCTAGAAATAATGTATTACCCAGCCTGGGTGCTATCAGTTCGATAACTGCTCGAGACCGGTCTGCACCGCCCGAAGCTCCCCGTCCCGAAAATGAATTACCCAGATCACCCGATAACACGCCGCCCACCCAGTCCAGGTATCGTTGGTACATGGGTAGATCAAGGCCCAGTTCTTTTCTAAATGCGGCAACTGTTTCTGGTAACGCTGCCTGCCCCAGGATGGCTTCGCCGAAATCTCCAGGAAGAAATTCGATGGAACTGAAAATAATCAACGAGACCACGAATAGCGTCATGAAGCCAAGGGCCAGTCGTTGTAATACTGTAGCGATTACAGGATGCACGATTTTTATTCCTCTATTTGGTGTAACCTATTAGTGCAAAGTTTATGCACTCAGACTTTTTATTATTGTAATGAAGCAGTGGCAGTGGGCCGAAACCCACTACCTCTATTGTGCTTAACGACTTATGCGAACCACCAGCGTTCGGTGCTCTTGTTACCGTCCATTTCCCAATTGCCCGCAACTTGCTCATCGTGGCCAATCTTTTTACTGACGGCATGGATGTTGTTGGCAAACATTGGAATCAACGCACCGCCGTCGTCACTGACGATTTCCTGAGCTTCGTAGTACATGGCTCGGCGTTTATCGGTATCCAGTTCTGAACGTGCTTCA